>JANMYI010000011.1:0-7045 GCA_031381955.1 Burkholderiales bacterium | reverse complement strand
GGCAACGCCGCGCATCATCAATATCGCGCGCTCTTCGCTCGGCTCGTCAATCTGGATGGTCTGAAACCGCCGCGTCAGCGCCGGGTCTTTCTCGATGTGCTTCTTGTATTCGGCAAACGTGGTGGCGCCGATGGTGCGCAGCAGCCCGCGCGCCAATGCCGGCTTGAGCAGGTTCGCCGCGTCGCCCGTGCCGGCGGCGCCACCGGCGCCCACCAGGGTGTGGGTTTCGTCGATGAACAGGATGATGGGTTTGGGCGCGGCCTGAACTTCGTCGATGACTGATCGCAAGCGTTGCTCGAATTCGCCCTTCATGCTGGCGCCGGCTTGCAGCAGGCCGACATCGAGCGCGCGCAGCTCAACGTCTTTCAGCGCCGGCGGCACGTCGCCGCGCACGATGCGCTGGGCAAAGCCTTCCACCACCGCGGTCTTGCCCACGCCGGCCTCGCCCACCAGGATGGGGTTGTTCTGGCGCCGGCGCATGAGCACGTCAACCACCTGGCGGATTTCGTCGTCGCGGCCGACGATCGGGTCCATCTTGCCGGCGCGCGCCTGCGCGGTGAGGTCGGTGGTGAAGCGCTGCAAGGCTTCCTGCTTGCCCAGTGCAGCGGGCGCGATTGCGGCGCTGAATTCGCCGGGTGCCGTGCCATCGCTGCCCGGGGCGCCGGCGGCTTCAGGCGAAGTGCTGAGCAAGGTGGCGAAGCGGCCGCACAGGTCATCAACGTTCACGCGCTCGAACTGGCGCGAAATGGCCATCAGGGCGCCGCGCAGCGAAGGCGTTTTCAGCATCGCCACCAGCACATGGCCGCTGCGCACTTGCGCCGCGCCGAACATCAGCGAGGCATAGACCCAGCCGCGTTCAACGGCGGTGTCGACGAAGCTGGAGATGTCGCTGATGCTCGACGCCCCGCGCGGCAGGCGATCCAGGCTTTGCGTGATGTCAGCCGCCAGCGCGGCGGAATCGAGCTCGTAGTGGCGCGCGATGCGGTGCAGGTCGCTGTCGGGCGCGCTCAGGATCTGCATCAACCAATGCTGCAACTCGACGAACGGGTTGCCGCGCAGCTTGCAGAACACGGTGGCGCCTTCAATGGCCTTGTAGGCCGGCGCACACAGCTTGCCGAACGAGGTGGTGCGGGCGATGTCAGGCATGGTGGGTGGCGAGGAATGAGGTGGCCGGGCGCAGCCGCAGGCCGCCCCGGGGCGCGCCGCGGCCCAGCCAGGCGGCCACGCCCAGGCGCGGGCGCAACTCGCGTTGCTTGCTCAGGCGGGCTGGCGCTTGGGCATCCGGGCGCAGGGTGAGGCGCAGTTCCCAGTTGAGTTCCGGCCCGGCCAGCAAGGGCACCCAGGCGCGCAATGCGGGCCAGGCGCTGCCGCCGGGCAGGAAGGCATCGAACTGCTGCCGCGACAGCGGCCCCAGCACCAGGCCAAAGCGCGCTTGGTGGCTGAACACGCGGCTGCCGGCCAGGGCGCTGTGGCCAAGCTGCGCGCTTGGCGCTGGCCGATGCAGGTTGCGGTTAGGTATGGCGGTGTGGCCCAGGCGCCCTTGTTGGGCGCCACCCAGCGGCAACCATTGCCCCAGGTTGGCCAGCACGTTTACGCCCACGCCGAAGTAGGCGCCGAGCACCTTGCACAGGCCTTCGGCGTGGCGGCTTCGGGCTGAGATCAACCCGGCGTGATACGCCAACGCCCGCTGCGGCAAGGCCGGTGGCGCAGGGGGCAAACCGGCCAAGGCGCTGAGCCAGGCCAGGTAGCGGTCAGACGCCGGCCGGTCAGCTTGCACCACCGGTTGCGCCTGGGCCCAGGCGCGGTAGAACAGGCTGAGCATGCGGTGGTGAAAGAGGTCGAGAAAGTGCGCCGCCGCGCCGTCGCCATGTTGATGCAGCCGTTCACGCACGTATTCGGTGATGTGCAGCGGCATTGCACCTTGCGGCCCGAGCAGGCCGAAGAAGCGCTGGTGCAGGCGGGGCGGGGCGCCGGGCCGCAGCTCCAGCCGGGCCAGCGGGGCCGGCGCAAAGTCAAGCTCGGGCGCCTGCGCCAGGCGCAGTGCTTCCTGGCTCGGGCGCTGGGCTTCGCCGGTGCGCGGCGCATGTGGCCGCAGCGCATCCACCTGGCGCATGAGGGCAAAGAAGTCATGCGCCCAGGGTTCATGCTGCACCTGCGCCCACAGCGTATCCAGCGCGGCCAACGCGGCCAACGCCGTGGCATCAGGAACGGCCGTGCTGCCAGCCGCCGGCGTCACAACACGCCCCGGTGCCCCGGTCGCACCGGCCAGGTTTTGATGACGCCACGTTGCAGCGTGCGCAGCGTGGTTTGGGTGAAGCTGTTGATGGCGGCGTGGCGGGCGAAGAAGCGTTCGAGCACGCCGCCCAGGGCGAAGGCGCTGGCGCCGTGGAAGCGCTGCTCGTCAAGTTCGATCTCCAGTCCCAGGCCCCAAGCCATGCTCATCGGCCCATTCTTCGGCCCACCCAGCGGTACCCGCCTGGCGATGCGCTGCACGCGCGCGGCGCGCACGCCGTCGGCCTGGTGCGCCCAAGCCGGGTCGTTCGCCGGGCCATACAGGCGCAGCAACTGGCGCAGCGCGGCCGCTTTGTCGGGCGAATGGTCGGCCGCTTCGTCATCCAGCGCCAGCAGGTTCTGTGACAGTTGCGCCACCAATTGCCAGCCGACATCGCCCAGCGCCTGGCGCGACGCTGGCTTGGTGGGCCCGCGCAGACACAGCACCTTGCGCACCGGGCCCGGTGTTTCAAGCTGCCAGGCGCGCTCGCCGCCGGCCAGGCCTTGGGGCAAGAGCAGGGGCAGGTCGCGGTTGCTGACCCAGGCGCTCACCGCAAGCTGGCGCAGCGCCGCACGGTGCGCGCCGTGGCCGGGTTCGCCCAGGGAAATGAAGACCTCTTCGCCCAGGTAGCCGGGGGCGCGCGCGTCAGCGTGCTGGCGCTGGCCGGCGCGGCGCGGCTCGCGGCGCAGACTGTAGTGCGCACCGGCGCCTGCGGCTTGGCCATGCGTGCTTTGGTACAGCGGCGTGAACGCCACGGGCCCGTCGCTGCCCGGGCCATGGCCGGCCACGCTTTCCAAGCTGTGCACTTCAAAGTCCATGGGCCGCGTGCGCTCGGGCACGAGGTGGTGCTCCCAGGCGTTGGGGCTGAGCGCGACGCGATCGAGCCGCTTGCGAAACAGGTTGATCGCCGGGGTGCAGAACAGGGCCAGGCTTTGCGCGTTGACCAGCGCTTGCAGCGCCGGCTCGCCGCGGCTGAACGGCAGCACCAGTTCAAGCTCACCGCTGTGTTGCGTGGCCAGCCGGTCCTTCAAATCGGTGATCTCGAAGAACAGCAGGCGCTGCGGCAAGGCCGCCACCTCTTGCAGCAAACGGTGGCCGCTGAAGTTGCGCGGCGTTTCAGGCAGCAGGGCATGCTCGGCGTCAAAGCCCAGGGCGCGGATGCTGTCTTCGCCACGCCAACGGTTCAGATCAGCCACGCCGCCAACCACCCCGCCCTGTACCCCCGCCTGTACCCAGGATCCCAGCCCGGCACCCAGCACCAGCTCGTGCAAGCGGTAGGCCACGTCGTCGCTCGCGCTGATGTACAGGGCCAGGCGGTCCAGGCCGAGCTGGCTGAAGTGCAGGCCGGGGGCGGTGCGCAGGCCGATGCGCAGGCCGCCTTGGGCGGCGCGCGCGGCGCCCAACTGGTTCAGCGGCAAATCGGGCGCGTGGCTGAAATATTGCACGCGAGTCAGCTCGATCGGCCACAGCGTCACGCCCATGGCGGTGCGGAGCTCGCAGCAGGTGTCTTGCCCGCGCGGCAGCAGCGACTGCACGGCGCTGGCGCGCGGCACCGGGTGGCCGTGCATCAGGTTGGGGTCGGTGGTGTCCACGCCAAACTGCAACACCACCATCGCCGGCAGCGGTGCCAGAAAATTGGGGTACAACGATTCAAGCAACTGGGCCACAAGACGCGGCTGTTCGGCGTCGAGCCTCAGGCGCACGCGCGCGGTCAGGAACGCAAAGCCTTCAAGCAGGCGTTCGACATACGGGTCGGCTACCTCGGTGTTGCCAAGGGCCAGGCGCGCAGCGATCTTGGGGTGTTCGCGGGCGAATTCGGTGCCCAGCTCGCGCAACACGTCCAACTCGTCCTGGTACAGGCGGGCGAAGTCGGTGTCCATCAGCTTGTGGCCATATGGCTTGTGCCTGTCAACCGGCGTTCATTCACCGGCCCCGCGGCGGCAAGCTTACCGAAGCGTCGCTCACCTCCACCTGCCCGGCTTCCAGGTCGAGCCGGGTGCGCAGCAAGATGTCCAGCGCGACCGGCTGCGCCCAGAGCTGGCCGCGGATCTCGAACTCGATCATGTTGTGCGTGTCCAGCACGCTGCCGCCCTGCACCGCGCGCACGCTCAAGTGCTGCGGCAGGATGCGCGGCTCGAAGCGCAGGATGGCGCTGGTGATGGCGCGTTCCAACTCATGCACATCGAGCTTGGAGGCGCGCTGCCCGGCCAGCGGCGGCAGGCCGAAATTGAGCACGCTGCGCGCCAGCGTGGGGTGCGTGTCGTTCCAGTCGGCATGCGCCTGGGTGGCGTTGAACAGCCAGCGCAGGTCGCGCAACACCGCCTGGCGCAACTGCGCCTTGCTCATCACGCGCTGCGCGTCGGGCTCGCTGCGTTGGCTGGGGTGCTCGTCGGTCAGGCGGTCGAGCAGGGCGGGTTGCAGGCGCTCACGCGGTTCACGCGGGTCACGCGAATCAAGGCTGGCCAGGGCCATCACACCACCTGCGGCAACTCGTCGCTGAACACGGTGCTGCCCCCGCGCAGGCCGCTGGCCTGTTGCGGGTGGTATTCAACTTCCACCTTGGTGAAGGCCAGGGCGACGCTTTCCAGCGTCTGGCCCTGCGCGTCGGTGCTGTGCTGCACGCCCGTGACGCGCGCCTGGCTCAAGCTGATGCTGAAGTAATCTTCCTGCGCGCCGCCGGCGCGGCGCATGGTGAGCTTGGCCTGCGCCACTTCGTCGTTGGTGACCAATGCGGCCAGCAGCGCGGTGGTGGCGCGGTCAATGCGCTTGAACACGGTGAGTTGGGTGTAGGCGCGCCGCCGCGCAGCCGCTGCGGTGCCCACCGCCGCGGTGGCTTGCACGCCCCACTGCCAGCCGCACAGGGCGATGTCGTCGGCATGTCCGGGCTCAACGGCCTCGCCCTTGACCTTGCCGGCACGCCGCGTTTGCACATGCAAGAAGATGTCAGCGCCCTGGCCAGGCGGCACGGCAGGGCTCTTGGGTGGCAGCGCGGGCATGGCAGGACCTGGCTGCGAATCAAGTGATCGCGGTGGTCTTGACGTTCCAGCCGAACTTCACTTCGCCGCCCAGGCCGCCCTTGTCGTCTTGCGGCTTGTAGGAAAAGTCGATCGAACCGTAGCTCAGGCTCACGCTCTCGGTGATGTCGCCGCCGCCGCCGCCCGAGGGCGAAACCCCGGTGATGAAGACTTCCTTCATGGTGACCTTGAGGAAGTCTTTCTGGCCTTCGCCGGACTTGCGCGCCGTCAGCACGGCTTCCTTGAAGTGCATGCCCTGGGCGCACTTCTTGGCCAGCACCGGCGAGGCCTTGTCGTAGTGGTGGGCAAAGCTCATCAGCCCGGGCGTGGCCTTGCCCTTGCCGCTGCCGCCGCCGGCCACGGCGCTCTCGTTGTGCACGTCCCAGGCCCAGCTCAGGACTTCGATCTCGCCCTTGTGGTCTTGGTGCGTGGCTTCGCCGTCAACGCCGTCAAACTTGATGTGTGTGTCCAGTGACATGATGAATCCTCTTCAGGTTCAGGTTAAGGGCGCGCTCGCCCGGTGCAATCACTTCTTCTCTGAGGGCAGGGTGGAAACCAGGCGCAACGACACCGTCAGGCCTTCAAGCTGGTAGTGCGGGCGCAGGAAGAACTTCGAGTTGTAGTAGCCCGGGTTGCCGGCCACCGCTTCAACGAACACTTCCGCTGCAGCCAGCGGTTTTTGCGCCTTCACAGTGTCCGAAGAATTGGCCGGGTCGCCATCCACATAATTCATGATCCAGTTGTTCAGGTACTTCTCCATCGAGCTGCGTTCCTTGAACGAACCGATTTTGTCGCGCACGATGCATTTCAAGTAGTGCGCGAAACGGGCGCAGGCAAACATATAGGGCAGACGCGCCGACAGGTTGGCGTTGGCGGTGGCGTCAGGGTCGTCGTACTCGGCAGGCTTTTGCAGCGACTGCGCGCCGATGAAGGCGGCGAAGTCGCTGTTCTTGCGGTGCACCAGGGGCATGAAGCCGTTCTTGGCCAACTCGGCCTCGCGCCGGTCGCTGATGGCGATTTCGGTCGGGCACTTCATGTCGATGCCGCCGTCGTCAGTCGGGAAGGTGTGCGCCGGCAGGCCTTCCACCGCGCCGCCGCTTTCAACACCGCGGATGCTGGTGCCCCAGCCATAAAGCTTGTATGAACGGTTAATGTTGACGGCCATGGCGTAGGCTGAATTGGCCCAGGTGTACTTGCTGTGGTCGCCGCCGCCTGTTTCTTCCTCGAAGTTGAAGGCGTCCACCGGGTTGGTCTTGGCACCATAGGGCAGGCGCGACAAGAAGCGCGGCATGGCCAGGCCCACGTAACGCGCGTCCTCCGATTCGCGCAGCGAGCGCCAGGCCGCGTACTCGGGGGTGGTGAAGATCTTGGTCAGGTCGCGCGGGTTGGCCAGCTCTTGCCACGAACTCATCTGCATGGCGCTGGGCGCGGCCGCGGCGATGAACGGCGCATGCGCCGCAGCGGCGATCTTCGACATCTCGCCCAGCAGTTCCACATCAGCCGGTGTGTGGTCGAAGTAATAGTCGCCCACCAGGCAGCCGAACGGGTGGCCGCCGAACTGGTCGTACTCTTCGGTGTAGGCCTTCTTGAAGATGGGGCTCTGGTCCCACGCCGTGCCCTTGTAGCGCTTCACCGTCCTGGCCAGTTCGGCCTTGGGAATGTTGAACACGCGGATCTTCAACATCTCGTCGGTCTCGGTGTTGTTCACCAGGTAGTGCAGGCCGCGCCAGGCACTTTCAAGCTGCTGCAAGTCGGGGTG
>JANMYI010000790.1:0-1589 GCA_031381955.1 Burkholderiales bacterium | reverse complement strand
GCCGTAGCAGATGCCGAGCACCGGCACGCCCAGGTCCCACACGGCTTGCGGGGCGCGCAGGTCGTGCTCTTCGTAGGTGCTGGCATGGCTGCCCGACAAGATGATGCCCTGGGGCGCGAACTCACGGATGAAAGCATCGCTCACGTCATTGGGGTGGATCTCGCAGTACACATGCGCCTCGCGCACGCGCCGGGCGATGAGTTGTGTGACCTGGCTGCCGAAGTCGAGGATGAGGATCTTGTCGTGCATGGTGTGTGTGAGCAAAGAAATCAAGGAGCAGGTGAAGGGGCGGAGCGCTTGAAGTGCCGCGCCGCAATCACGGTGCCAATGCATTGCAAGGCGGCGCAGAAGTAGAACGGCAGGCCGATGCGCCAGTCGCCCGGCTGCAAGTGCGACACCATGCCCAGCAGCGGTGCGCTCACCACGGGGGCAATCACCGCCATCAGGCTGTTCAACGCCGCCACCGAGCCCATGGTGGTGCCCTGGCTGCGTTCATCAGCGGCGTTGGACACCTGGCCCTGAATGACCGCGGCCGCGCCACCGCCAAGCAGGTTGCCCAGGACGATGATGACGAACATCATCCAGCCCTCGGTGGCCGCGCCGAACGACAGGTAGGTGAGGCTGGAAGCACTCAAGCCCACGATGGCCAGCGTGCGCGCCGAAAAGCGCAGCAGCAGGTGCTTGAGCAAGAAGCCCTGCACCAGCACCGACATGAGGCCCACTGTGAACAGCGCCCAGCCGTTGTGCGCCGGGCCCCAGCCGAATTTGAAGGTGGTGTAGAGCACGAAGCTGTTGTGCAGCGTGAACTGCGCCAGCGAAGCCAGGCCGATCACCGCCACCAGCGGGCCCACGCCCTGCAACTCGCTCAGGCCCTTGAGCGAGCTGAAGGGGTTGGCGCGGCGCCAGTCGAAGGGCTTGCGCCGGTCTGCCGGCAACGATTCGGGCAGCACGAAGTAGCCATATAACCAGTTCAGAACAGCCAGTCCGCCGGCCACAAAGAATGGCAGATGCAAGTCGATGCTGCCGAGCAAGCCGCCCATCACCGGCCCGAGCGTGAAGCCCAGGCCGAACATGGCGCCCACCAGGCCGAAGCGGCGCGCGCGGTCCTCGGGCGCGGTGATGTCGGCCACATAAGCGTTAGCCACCGCCGCATTCGCCTGCATGGCGCCGCTGAACAGGCGCACCACGATCAACATCCACAACGCCGTGGCCAGGCCGGTGACGATGAAGCTCAGCGCCAGGCCCGAAAAGCCCAGCAGCAGGACGGGGCGGCGGCCGTATTTGTCAGACAAGGCGCCCAGGATCGGCGAGGCAAAAAAGTTCGCCACGCCAAAGCTCAGGGCCACGGCGCCGAACCAAAAGGTCTGCTCGGTGGTGGAGGTGGTGAAGGTGCCCACCAGCAGCGGCAGCACCGGCACGATCAGGCCGATGGCCATCATGTCGATCAACACCGTGATCAAGATGAAGGGCATGGCGGCTGCCCTGTCAGCCGCCCGCGGGCCGGCTTGGGGCGGGCCGGCGCCCGGCACGCCGCTCTTGTTCATGCCACGTCACCCAGGCTGAGCACCGTCGCGCCGCTGGCCGCGGCC
>JANMYI010000767.1:0-3805 GCA_031381955.1 Burkholderiales bacterium | reverse complement strand
GACGGTGAAGGCCGCCTTCACCGCCAACGCGGCGTTGGCGTTGAGGTCGCGCACGCTGGCCTGCACTTCGTACACGCCGAGCGGGTCGGTCGGCTCGATGGCGATGCGCATTTGTGATTCGGCCGGCGTGATGGCACTGCCCTGCGGCGCGGATTTGTTCCACACCGCGGCATCGGGCAACCGGGTGACCTTACCGTTTGAGGTGACCAGCTTGTATTGAACGCTCACGTTGCACTGCTGATTCGCATCAGGCTTGCAACCAGTGAAGACCAGGGTGGTGTTGACCACGCCACCGCGGCGCACGGCGTCGGCGCTCAGTGCCACCATGGCCTGCGGGCCGTCTTCAATGGCCTTGAAATAGGCCGGCGGGTCGCTGGAAAACGCCAGCATGACGCTGAAGCTTCCCGACTTCGCTTGCGCAAAGTCGATGCTCTTCACGGGCTTGGCCGGGTTGGCCGCGAAGGCCGTGAATGCCGCAACCAGCAGCAACAGGGCAGGCAGACGTTTGCAGTCGAATTTGCAGGCGAATTTGCAGTCGATCATGTGGGGACACCGCACTTTGCTTCAAATCAGTTCAAGGGCCAGGGCAGTGGCTTCGCCGCCGCCAATGCACAACGCGGCCAGGCCGCGCTTGAGGCCGCGCTGGCGCAACGCGCCCAGCAGCGTGACCACGATGCGCGCGCCCGACGCGCCGATGGGGTGGCCCAGCGCGCAGGCGCCGCCATGCACATTCACGATCTCATGCCCGAGCCTGAACTCCGACATGGCCGCCATGGTGACGGCAGCGAAGGCTTCGTTGACTTCCCACAGCTGTACCTGCTGTGCCGACCAGCCCGCCTTGCTCAAGGCCTTGGCGATGGCGCCGGCCGGTGCGGTGGCAAAGGTGGCGGGGGCCTGCGCATGCACGGCACTGGCCACGATGCGGGCGATGGGTGTGGCACCCAGGCGCTGCGCCGTGCTCTCGCGCATCAACACCAGCGCGGCCGCGCCGTCGCTGATGCTCGACGCATTGGCCGCGGTGATGGTGCCGTCTTTCTTGAACGCCGGCTTCAGGCCGGCGATCTTGTCGAGCTTGGCCTTGAAGGGCTGTTCGTCGCGGCCGATGGTCACCTCGCCGCCCTTGCCCGCCACCACCACTGGCGCCATTTCCCAAACGAAACCGCCGTCTTCATTGGCCGCCTTGCTGCGCGTGGTGCTGGCAATGGCAAAGGCGTCTTGCGCTTCGCGCGTGAAGCCATATTGCGCGACGCAGTTTTCAGCAAACACGCCCATCGCCTTGCCGCGCTCGTAAGCGTCTTCCAGGCCGTCCATGGCCATGTGGTCGAACATCTGCGCGGCGCCATAGCGCAGGCCCTTGCGTGCGAACAACAGGTGTGGCGCATTGGTCATGCTTTCCATGCCACCGGCCACCACCACGTTGGCACTGTGCGCGGTGAGCATGTCGGCGCCGAACATCATGGCTCGCATGCCCGAGCCGCACATCTTGCTCAAGGTGACGGCCCCGGCCGACTGCGGCAACCCGGCCTTCAGCGCCGCCTGGCGCGCCGGCGCCTGGCCTTGGCCGGCCATCAGGCAGTTGCCCATCAAGACTTCATCCACGGTTTCAGGCGCGATGCCGGCCCGCGCCACCGCGGCGCGAATGGCCACGGCGCCGAGTTCCCAAGCGGCGAGCGAGGAGAAGTCGCCCAGCAGGCCGCCGATGGGGGTGCGGACCGCAGCAGTGATGACGATGGCGTCTGACATGGTGATTTCCTTGAGAGCGAAGCCGCAAGCAACATCGTATTCCAGCCACGCCGCCGCGCCCGCGTGGCACCCCCTGATTGCGCGCCGCCGGTTGCTGTGGGAGGCTGCGTGACCCGGGACATTCCCGCATACGGGCAACTTGCGTGGAAAGATCGGATCGATTCAGGCGTAAACCACGCGACCACAACCCCACGAGGAGATATCGATGCACCGCACCCGAACCTTGACCCTTGCCGCCACCACCGCCGCTTTGCTGATGGCCTGTGCCACGCCCGCGCCCACGGGTGGGCCCATGGGCTTTTTCATCACCAGCGCAGGCAGCGGCAAGGGCGCAGACCTGGGCGGCGTGGCAGGAGCCGATGCGCATTGCCAGCGCCTGGCAGCGGCGTCTGGTGCGGCCGGCGCCGGCGCCAAGACCTGGCGCGCTTACTTGAGCGTGCCGGGCAGCTTCCCTTCAGCCAATACGCCCGCCGTGGCATCGGTCAACGCCCGCGATCGCATCGGCAGTGGCCCCTGGTTCAACGCCAAGGGCGAGCTGATTGCGCGCGATGTGGCCCATTTGCACAACGGCAACAACGTGACCAAGACTGCCGCGCTGGATGAAAAAGGCAACGTCATCAAAGGCCGCGGCGACAACCCCAACGAGCATGACATCTTGACCGGCTCGCGCGCCGATGGCACGGCGCTCGCCCCGCAGGGCGACACCTCGTGCAAGGCCTGGACCAGCAGCGGTGAAGGTTCGGCCATCGTTGGCCACCATGACCGCAGCGGCCCGCTGCCCGAGAACTGGGCCACCTCTTGGAACTTCTCGCACCCCTCGGCTGGGTGCAGCCAAGAGGCGTTGGTGCGCACCGGCGGGGCCGGGCGCTTCTATTGCTTCGCGGCGAACTGAAGCCGACGCCGGTGGCTGAAGGCGCCGCGCGCTTTCAGCCACCGCAGCCGTAGACGAAGGTGTCGTGCCCGAGCACGAACCAGGCGCCGCCGATATTGGCGAAGAACAGTCGATACCAGGCGTCGTCGGTCTTGGTCGGGCCATCCAGGAGGACGGGGCCGCGGCCCACACCTTCGATGGCCACCAGGTCGGGCACGCCGTCAGCGTCCAGGTCGAAGTGCCATTGCGTGGCGCGCACGAAGCCGGTGCGGGAACGGTCCAGCCGCAGGGGTTGGCTGACCACGCAGCGACGGGCTCGCCGTGGGCAATGCCAAAGCCTGCACCAGGCCGGCGGCCTGGGCGTTTTCCAGGCTGGTATCGGGTGCGACGGTGTAGCTCATGCCGTGCAGGCCCAGGGCATCGATCAGGGCCAGCCCGGGCAAGTACTCACTTGGGTTGGCCGCCACGGCTTGGGCCTGGCTTTGCAGCGCTTGCCAACCCACCAGCGGCCGCGGTCGCGGGCCATAGATGCCCAGCGCCAAATGCGCCTTCATCCGATCAAGCTCGGCATCGGGCGGGCGGCCAGCAACGACACGCGCGCGTTCAGCGGCAGGCGCGCCAGCACGGCCGCACTCAGCGCAGGCGCGCTGCGCAGGTTCACGTTACTGCCGATGACCCAGCGCGCGCACAACGGCGCAGCGTACGGCGGTGACGCAGGGTATGGGCATGGCCGTGCTCAGGCAGTGGCTCAGGCCGCCGCTTCGGCAGGCACGGCACCCGCGCCCAACCGCAACGCCGCAAACCGCCGCGCGGGTTCATAGGGAAAGACATCGTGCATGTGGCCGGCCAGGATGCTGTCTTTGTGGCGCTGCCAGAACTGCGCGTCCAGCAGATCGGCATGGTGTTTCATGAACACCTCGCGCACCGCCACGTTGCCCAGCAAGAAGGGCTCGAAGGTTTCGGGGAACACATCTTTCGGCCCGACGCGGTACCAGACCTCGCTGGACATTTCTTCCTCTTCATTGCGCGGCGTGGGCACGTGGCGGAAGGTGCAGTCGGTGAGGTACTCGATCTCGTCGTAGTCGTAGAACACCACCTTGCCGTGGCGCGTGACGCCGAAGTTCTTCCACAGCATGTCGCCCGGAAAGATATTGGCCGCCACCAGGTCTTTGATCGCGTTGCCGTACTCCA
>JANMYI010000721.1:0-9285 GCA_031381955.1 Burkholderiales bacterium | reverse complement strand
GGCCGCGGCGCAACGTGCCTGCGACGCCCAGGTGTGGGACCGCTGCATCAACACCAGTGAGCGCACCCGGGTGGAAGTGGATATGGCGCAGCGCTATCCCACTCCCATGCGCCGCGACGTGCTGGCCAAGGCGCGCGAAATCGGCCTCGACCCCGCCTACGTGTATGGCCTGATCCGGCAAGAGTCGCGTTTCATCATCGATGTGCGCTCCAGCGTGGGCGCGTCCGGTCTGATGCAGCTCATGCCGGCCACCGCGCGCTGGACGGCCAAACGCATCGGCCTGCCCTACAGCGCCGACATGATCAGCGAGCCCGACACCAACCTGCGCCTGGGCACGGCCTACCTGAAGCTGGTGCTCGACGACTTTGACGGCAGCCAGGCGCTGGCCGCCGCGGCCTACAACGCCGGGCCCAGCCGTTCACGGCGCTGGCGCGAAGGGCCGGTGCTCGAGCCCGCCGTCTGGGCCGAGAACATCCCCTTTAACGAAACACGTGACTATGTGAAGAAAGTGCTGAGCAACGCCGTGTACTACAGCCACGTGCTGGGCACGCGCGTGCCCGGGCTGCGCCCGCGCCTGGGCGCGCACATCGGCCCGCGCGACCCCGGCGCCGCGCCGCCCAACCCCGACCTGCCTTGACAAGGCGCTGAGCCCACCATGACCCTGACGCTTTACATCGGCAACAAGAACTATTCATCGTGGTCGATGCGCCCAGGCGTGCTGATGCGCGAACTGGGCCTGCCGTTCGAAGAAAAGCTGCTGCGCTTCGACAGCTTCAAAGCCGAATCCGTCTTCGCCCGCGCCGTGGCCCGGCTCGGCGCCGCGGGCAAGGTGCCGGTGCTGGTGGACGACGGCCTGGCGGTGTGGGACACCCTGGCCATCACCGAAACCCTGCACGAAAGATTTCCCGCGGCCGGCGTGTGGCCGGCCGCCCCAGCAGCCCGCGCGCGGGCACGCAGCCTGTGCGCCGAAATGCACTCGGGCTTCGGCGCGCTGCGCAGTGCCTGCCCCATGAACATCGAAGCCAGCCTGCCCAAGACCGGCGCGCGCATCTGGGCCGAGCAAGAAGGCGTGCGCAAGGATGTGCAGCGCATCGAGCAACTTTTCGCCGACGCGCTGGCCGCCAGCGGCGGGCCGATGCTGTTCGGCGCCTTCAGCGCGGCCGACGCTTTCTTTGCACCGGTGTGCATGCGTCTGCGCACCTATGCGCTGCCGGTGAGCGAAGCCACGCGGGTCTACGTTGAGCGCCTGGTGGCCCGCCCGGGCGTGGCGCACTGGATCAACGATGCCCTGGCCGAGCACGATTACGTGGCCGAAGACGAGCCCTATCGCAAGCATCGGCTAGAGCAAGAGGCCTGACCGTGGCCGCCTGGCCACTCTTGCCGGCGCCGGCGCAGGCATTCAAGGTGGGCGGTGCGGTGCGCGACGAATTGCTCGGCCTGCCGGCGAGTGACAGCGATTGGGTCGTGGTGGGCGGCTCGCCGCAGCTCATGCTGGACGCCGGCTTTCGCCCCGTGGGGCGCGACTTCCCGGTCTTCCTGCACCCGCACAGCGGCGAAGAATTTGCCCTGGCGCGCACCGAACGCAAATCAGCCCCTGGCTACCACGGCTTCGCCTTCCACGCCGCGCCCGATGTGACGCTGGAACAAGACCTGGCGCGCCGCGACTTGACCATCAACGCCATGGCCCGCGGCGCCGATGGCGTGCTCGTCGACCCCCATGGCGGCCAGGCCGACCTGCGCGCGCGCGTACTCCACCATGTGTCGCCGGCCTTTGCCGAAGACCCGGTGCGCATCCTGCGCGTGGCGCGCTTTGCCGCGCGCTTCGTTGGCTTCACGCTGGCCGATGCAACGTTAGAGATGATGCGCGCCATGGTCGCCGCTGGCGAGGTTGATGCGCTGGTGAGCGAGCGGGTCTGGCTTGAGCTGGCGCGTGGGCTGATGGAGCAGCGGCCCAGCCGCATGATCGAGCTGCTGGCCAACTGCGACGCACTGGGCAAGCTGCTGCCCGAGCTGGATGCCACGGCGGCACTGCTGGCCACGCTCGACGCCGGCGCCGCGCAGCACGCCGAGCTGCCGGTGCGCTACGCCTGCCTGGCTTTTTGGGTCACCCGCGCCACCTCTTTACCGGCCTTGGGCGAGCGCCTGCGCGTGGGCAATGAATGCCAGGAAGTGGCCACTGTGCTGGCACGCGAGCATGCCGCCGTGCAGGCCAGCGCCGGCCTGGGCGCGCCGGGCCTGCTGGCACTGCTGGAACGTTGTGACGCGCTGCGCCGGCCGCAGCGTTTTGCGCAGGTGCTGCACGCCAGCGATTTGGTGGCCGGCGCCGGCCAGGCCGCATCACCGGCGCCGCGCCAACGCCTGGCGCATGCGCTGCACGTGGTGGCTGGCACCGACGCTGCCGCCGCCGCCAGCGCCGCCCTGGCGCGCGGCGAACGCGGCCCGGCGGTGGGCCAGGCGGTGGCGCAGTCGCGCTGCCAGGCGCTGCACGCCAGCTTGCACGCCAGTTTGCACACAGACTCAACGCCCTGAAGCTGGTCGCCGGCCCGCACACGCAGGGCGTTCGAGCCCTAGCTGGCTAGACCAGTCAGAGTCTGTGCGTGCGGTCGCCCACCGCAAAACCCAGGGCATCGAAGAACGCGCCCTTGACCAACCCGATCACCTTGAACAGCTCGCCCATCTCGTGCTCGTTCACCAGCCGCAGCGCCATCACGCGCTGGGCCAAGGGCGCAGCCTCCATCAAGGCCGGCAAACCGCAGTTGATGAGGAAGCGGCCCTGCGAGGTGTAGCCCAGCACGCTCAAACCGCTGTCTTGAGCGGCCAGTGCGATGCCGGTGAAATCGACATGCGCGGTGATGTCTTTCAGGCCCAGGTCGAGCAAAGGATTGGTGTCGCTCAGGTGCGCGCGGTGGCACATCAGCGTGCCGCCCAGGCGCTGCGGGTGGTAGTACTCGGCGGCCGGGAAACCGTAGTCGATGAAGAACGCCGCGCCCTGCGTGAGGCGTTCGCCCAGGCTGCGCATGAAGGCTTCGGCCTGGGGGTGGATTTCAACCACCGTGCCGGGAACGAAATCTGCCTCCACGGGTGGCGCCACAGTGCTGGGTTGATCAGCGAACGCCAGGCCCGCGCCGGCGCTCACCACGCCGCGCTCCAGCCACTGCGCGCCGTTCCATGCCAGCAGTTGCACCGGCATGGCGTCGAGCACCTCGTTGCCCAGCACCACACCTTGCAGGCTGGCCGGCCATTCGCTGGCCCAGTGGGTGCATGCGGCGTGCCCCACCAACCGCGCTTGCTGGCGCTGGCGCAGGCTGGCCGAAAGCTCCACGATGGTGTAGCGCTGCACGGGCGTGCCCAGGGCCGCCAGCTCGTCCAGCACCTGCGCGGCCAGCGCGCCCGAGCCGGCGCCGAACTCCCAGACCTCGCTGGTGCCCGTGGCCGCCAGGGCTTGTGCCACCTGGCGCGCCAGGGCGCGGCCGAACAGGGGTGAGATTTCCGGCGCCGTGGCGAAGTCGCTGCCGCTTTGCGGCATCAGGCCGAACTTGCGCCCAGGGTTGGCGTAATAGCCCAGGCCGGGGGCGTAAAGGGCCAGGGCCATGAAGCGGTCGAAGGGCAACCAGGAGCCGGCCCGCGCGATGGCTTGGAGGATCAGGCTATGCAGCGCGCTCGTTAAACTCGCGCCCTCGCCAGCGGCTGCATCGGGCGCAGTCTCATCAGGCGCGGTTTCGTCAGACATTGGGCATTGTAAAAACCATGGCGCCAAACGCTGCCTCCACATCACCCCGCCCGGTGGCCTTGGTCACCGGCGCCGCGCGGCGCATTGGCCGCGCCATTGCGCTGGAGCTGGCGGCGCAAGGCTGGGACGTGGCCGTGCATTGCCACCGCTCGTTCAAGGACGCCGAAGCCACCGCCGCGCAAGCCGCTGCGCTGGGTGCGCGTGCCGAAGTCTTCCGTGCTGACCTGGCCGACGCCAGCGCCTGCGAAGCCCTGGTGCCGGCCGTGCTGCTGCGCTGCGGGCAGCTCGACGCGGTGGTGAACAACGCCTCGCTGTTCGAGTACGACGACGTGGCCGGCTTCAGCATCGGCACGATGGAACGCCACTGGCGTGCCAACACCGCCCCGGCCATCGTGCTGGCGCGCGCGCTGCACGAGCATTTGGTGCAGCGCGCGGCCACGGGCTGCGTGGTCAACCTGCTCGACCAGAAGCTGGCCAACCCGAACCCGGACTATTTTTCGTACACCTTGTCCAAGGCCGCGCTCGACGCCGCCACCACCATGCTGGCCCAGGCGCTGGCGCCCGCGGTGCGGGTGTGCGGCGTGTCTCCGGGCCTGGTGCTGGAAAGCGAGTTCATCAACAGCCCCCGTTTGCGGCAATTGCAGCAGGCCACGCCGCTGGGCCGGGGCGTGCAGGTCGCGCACCTTGCGCAGGCCGTGCGCTTTCTCATCATGAACCCCTCCATCACCGGCGTGAACCTGATGGTCGACAGCGGTTCGCACCTCGCTCCCGCCCGGCGCGACTTCGCCTTCATGAGCCCAGACCCTTTGAACAAGGGGCAGGCATGAGAACGATCACCGTCGATTCGCTCAAGGTGCTGGCCAGCATCGGCATCCTTGCGCATGAGCTGACTTCAAGGCAGCCGCTGTTGATCTCCATGATCGTGGAGATGTCCACTGCGCCGGTGTTGCCGCATGCCGACGAGGTCAGTGAAGTGCTGGACTATCGGCGCCTGCGCGACATTGGCCTGCGTGAAGCGCAGTCTGCGCACATCAACATGTTGGAAACCCTGGCCGGCAGAATTGCCACGGCGCTGCTGGCCCTGCCTGGCGTGGACGGCAGCCGGGTTCGGGTCTCCAAGCCGAACGTCTTCCCGGATTGCGACGGGGTTGCCGTTGAGGTGACCGCACGCCGGCCGCAAGATCCACTGACCACCCAACGACCCGCGCCCAAATTGGGCGAACCCAGCGTGAATCGACCTTCATGAACCTTGCGCCCCACACCGACCCGCGCCGCGCCGCCTTCCAGGCCAACAAGCTGAGCAAGCGGTTGCACCGCCAGGTGGGCCAGGCGATCGCTGACTTCAACATGATCGAGGCCGGCGACAAGGTCATGGTCTGCGTGTCCGGTGGCAAAGACAGTTATGCGCTGCTCGACGTGCTGCAAAACCTGCGCGAACGCGCGCCGGTGCGCTTCGAGCTGGTGGCGGTGAACCTCGACCAGAAGCAACCCGGTTTTCCTGAAATGGTGCTGCCCAACTACCTGCGCGAACGCGGCGTGCCGTATCACATCGAGCAGCAAGACACCTACTCCATCGTCAAGCGCCTGATTCCTGAGGGCCAGACCATGTGCTCACTGTGTTCACGCCTGCGCCGCGGCATCTTGTACCGCGTGGCCGGCGAACTGGGCGCCACCAAGATCGCGCTGGGCCACCACCGCGACGACATCGTGGTCACGATGCTGATGAACATGTTCTTCGGCGGGCGGCTGAAGACCATGCCGCCCAAGCTGGTGAGCGACGATGGTCGCAACGTGGTGATCCGCCCGCTGGCCTATGTCGCCGAGACCGACCTGGAAGCCTGGGCCACGCACCGCGCCTTCCCCATCATCCCGTGCACGCTGTGCGGCAGCCAGACCAACCTGCAGCGGGTGCAGATCAAGGCCATGCTGCGCGAATGGGAACGCCAGTACCCGGGGCGCAGTGACAACATGCTCAAGGCCATGAGCCAGGTCACGCCGTCGCACTTGCTGGATCGGAACCTGTACCCCTTCGCCACGCTCCAACCCAGCGGCGTGGCCGACGCCGCGGGCGACAAGGCCTTCGATGATGACGATGCTTGTGCCACGCCGGCAACGCGCGCCGTGCCCATCGCACTGCACGGCTTGAATGTGTAGCCAAGGAGTCAACACCATGAAGCTCACCGCACGTCTTTTTTGCATCGCCTTGCTGGGCGCCAGCCTGGCCGCGTGCAGCGGCCTGCGCACCTTGAGCGCTGACGTCTCCACCTTCGGCGCCTGGCCGGCAGACCGGGCCGCGGGCAGTTATGCCTTCGAGCGGCTGCCTTCGCAGGAAGCGCAGGCCCAGGAGCAGCAGTCGTTGGAAGACGCAGCCCGCGCCGCGCTGAAGAAGGCGGGTTTCAGCACTGCGGCGCCGGGCCAGCAGCCCGATGTGCTGGTGCAGGTGGGTTCGCGCTTGTCGCGCAGCGTGAGCGGCGCCTGGGAAGACCCGCTGTGGTGGCGCGGCGGCGTGGGCCACTGGCGCGGCCGGCCCTGGGGCGGCCCGGGCTGGGGCGTGGCCACCTACTACCCTGGTGGCCTGCGCTATGAACGCGAAGTGGCGGTGTTGATCCGTGAGCGTGCCAGCAGCAAGCCGCTGTACGAGGCCCGCGCCAGCCACGACAGCAACACCGGCGGCAGCAACGACACCGTGGCCGCGCTGTTCGAGGCGGCGCTGACGGACTTCCCCAAGACCGGCATCAACCCGCACCGCGTGGTGGTGGCCTTGCCCGCCAACTGAACCCAGCTCTCAGCCTGGTGCCACCACGCTGGGCGCCGGGCCGAACGGTGCGCCGGGTTGAGGACCATTCGCCGGCTGCGCCGCCAGCGCGCGCAGGTCGTCTTCCCAGCCCTTGAGCTTGGCGCGCAAGGTGGCGCGTTGCTCGGCGTTGCTGAGGTTGTGCAGGCGCGCCACCAGTTGACATTGGTGGTCCACCACCCGCCGCTCATAGGCCCGGTATTCGGCGCGGGGTGAACGCTGCATGCGCGCCGCCAGGGCGTGCAAGGCGGCGGCGGGGTCGGGGTGGGCGCTTTGTTCGGTGGCCATCTGGCGCAGTGCTTGCACCGTTTCGGCCTGGCGTTCGCGGCGCTCAGTCATGGCCACCTCAGCGCTGAAGGGCGAGTTGTCCACGCCGTCGGCCAGCGCACCGCGCTGCGCATCGTTCAGGCGGCCGTAGAAATCTTCGTAGCGCGAGGTGGCGCGCTTGATCTGCCGGCTGCGGCGCTCGGCCGTGTCGCCCTTGGCGAATTCACTGCGGAACTCATTCAGCGCCTTCAGGTTGCGCTGCTCGATGTGCTTGAACTGCGCCGCGCTCAGGCTGGGCAGCAAGGGCGTGGCCAAGGGAATGGCTTGGGTCAGCGCGGTGTTGAAGCGTTCGCGCAGCTCGTCGCTCAGCCGGCATACCTGCTCGGCGGTGGTGGCCTGCTCGGCGCTGCGGGCCTGGCGCGCCAGCCAGTCGGCGTAGTCGCCGAGCTGCGTGCTGCGGTGCCAGGCGAACCATTGGGCCAGCGCGGCCTTCACCCTGGGGGTTTGCTCGGGAGTGAAGTCGGCATAACCGTCGAGCCACCAATACGCCAGTTGCGGCGCCTGGCCGTAACCCAGGCGCAAGGCGCTGCAGCCGCTCAGGGCGAGCAGGGCGGTGCCGATAATCAAGGCCTTCCAGTGAACAAACCAGTGGAGCCGGTGCATGGCGTTGAACATCGTGATCATGGCGGCGGGCAAGGGCACGCGAATGAAATCAGCCCTGCCCAAGGTGCTGCACCGCATTGGCGGCAAGGGCTTATTGCAGCATGTTCTGGACACCGCTGCTCCGCTCGGCCGCGCCGTGGTGATCACCGGCCACGGGGCTGACGAGGTGGAAGCTGCGGTGGCCGCCAGCGGCGCGCGCTTCGTGCGCCAGATGCCGCAACTGGGCACGGGCCATGCCGTGCAGCAGGCCGTGCCGGCGCTGGATGATGGCCACGCCATCACCGTGGTGCTCAGTGGTGATGTGCCGCTGATCCGCGGCGACACCATCCGTGCGCTGGCGCAAGCCTGCAGCGGCACCCAGCTCGCGTTGTTAACGATTCAGTTGGCCAACCCCACGGGCTACGGCCGCATCGTGCGTGCCGGCAATGCGGTGCAGGGCATCGTCGAACACAAAGACGCCAGCACCGCGCAACGCGCCATCAGCGAGGTCTACAGCGGCGTGATGGCCGCGCCCACCGCGGCGCTGAAGCGCTGGCTGGCCGGGTTGAAGAACGACAACGCGCAGCGCGAGTACTACCTCACCGACGTGGTGGCCGCGGCCGTGGCCGAAGGCATGGCCGTGGTGGCCAGCGTGGTGGCCGACGAAGCCGAGGTGCTGGGCGTGAACAGCCCGGCGCAACTGGCTGAACTGGAACGTTGTTTTCAACACCGCCAGGCCGATGCCTTGATGGCCGCCGGCGTGCGCCTGGCCGACCCGGCGCGGCTGGATGTGCGCGGCGAACTGCTGTGCGGCACTGACGTTGAGATCGACGTGAACTGCGTCTTCGAAGGCCGCGTGGTGCTGGGCGACGGTGTGCGCATCGGCGCGAACTGCGTGCTGCGCAATTGCCGCGTGGCGGCCGGCGCGGTGATCCACCCGTTCTGCCACGTCGAAGGCGCCACGGTGGGCGAAGGCGCGCTGATCGGCCCCTTTGCCCGCCTGCGCCCGGGCGCCGAACTGGGCCCCGAGGTGCACATCGGCAACTTCGTCGAGGTGAAGAACAGCACGCTGGCGCGCGGCGCCAAGGCCAATCATCTGGCCTACCTCGGCGACGCGACCGTTGGCGAGCGCGTCAACTATGGCGCCGGCAGCATCACCGCCAACTACGACGGCGCCAACAAGCACCGCACCGTGATCGGCGCCGACGTGCACGTGGGCTCCAACTGCGTGCTGGTGGCGCCGGTCACGCTGGGCGCGGGCGCCACCATCGGCGGCGGCTCCACCATCAACAAAGACGCGCCGGCCGGCCAGCTCACCGTGGCCCGTGCACGCCAGGCCACGCTGGCGGGGTGGCAGCGGCCGAAGAAGGCCGGCGCCAAGCCTTAACTGCCTTCTTCATAGGTCTGCGCCGCCAGGCACAAATCTTCCCACGAGCGCGCCTTCTCGGCCGGGCTGCGCAGCAAGTAGGCGGGGTGGTACGTCACCACCAGCGGCACGCCCTGGTAGCGGTGCACGCGGCCGCGCAGGCGGCCGATCGGCTCGCTGCTGCGCAGCAGCTGCTGCACCGCGAAGCGACCCATCGCCAAGATGATTCGCGGCTGCACCAGCGCGATTTGGCGCATCAGGTACGGCTCGCACTGGGCGAGTTCTTCGGGCTCGGGATTGCGGTTGCCTGGCGGCCGGCATTTGACCGTGTTGGCGATGTAGACCTGCCGCGACGGGTCGCCCGGCGAGCTGCCCGCTGCGGCCGAGGGCGGTTGCGGCTGGCGGCTGAGACCGATCGCCTGCAGCATGTTGTCGAGCAGCTGGCCCGACTTGCCGACGAACGGCTCACCCTGGCGGTCTTCCAGC
>JANMYI010000691.1:0-15512 GCA_031381955.1 Burkholderiales bacterium | reverse complement strand
GAAGCGCTGGGTATCGGCATCGGCGAATGATCGAATCATCTCGACGAGCATAAACATGTTGTTTACGACTGTCAAACCGCGCGGACAACCGAGCCTGGGGTCACTCGATCACCTTATCGGCACGCAGCAGCAACGATTGCGGAATGTTCAGGCTCAGCGCCTTGGCCGTCTTCAGGTTGACTCCGGCCACACGCAAGCGGCGCGCGGCTGCGAGTGGCGCGTCGATCTCGCGTCGTTTGATTGCGACATCACAGCGCTGCGCAATTTGAGTCTGCACCAAAGGCACTTTGTGCTGTCATTGAATCACCTCTTCGGCGCGCAGCAGCAGCGCATTTGGAACGTTAAGGCCCAGTGCCTTGGCGGTCTTGAGGTTGATCACCAGCTCGAACCGGGTGGGTTGAATGATCGGCAACTCAGCGGGCGCGGCACCTTTGAGAATGCGCACCACGTAAGCGCCGAGCTGGTGGTGCACGCTAGCGAAATCGGTGCCGTAGCTCATCAGGCCACCCAGCGCGGTGAACGCGCGCCACTCGAAAATCGCCGGCAGCGCGTGGCGCGTTGTCAAGGCCACCAATTGTTGACGCTGGCTATTGAAGAATGGGTCGTTGCTGACGATGAGCGCGCTATGTGCCCGACGAACGGCAGGCGCTTGCGGCTCGAATGGGGATGTCGCCGATGTTCACACCGTCTTTCAACACCCGCAGCACGGTGCCGGTGGCTTGCATCATCAGCCCCTGCGCCGTGGGGGCGTAGACCAGCAGGGGGTAGGGGTCGACCGTGTCGAACAAGCGCCAGTTCACGATGCTGGGCCAGCGCCGCTCGGCGGCAAAACGCATCACCTGCGACTGCACGCCCCACAGCGCGCTGCCGGTGGTGACCACCAGGGCCTGCACGCGCGCCGCCTTCAACCGCGCCAACGCGGCGGCCAGCTGCTGGGGTTGCGCCACGTCTTCGCGCTGCACCGTCACGCCGAGCCGGCGCGCGCCGTCGGCCATGTCGGCGAAGGCCACTTCACTTTCCTGCGGCGGGTTTTCTGGTGGCACGTAGTCCCATAACACCCCAATGCGCCGGACATCGGGCTTGGCCTCTCGCAACAGTTGCAGTTGCTTGCCCCCAATGCCGGTGCCGGCAAAGTTGGTGTTGCCGCTCACGTTGCCGCCCGGGCGCGCCAAGCTGTGCGCCAAGCCGGCTTCCACGGGGTAGCCGCTGGCGAACATCACGATGGGCAATTTGGTGGTGTGGCGCTGCGCGGCCAGGGCATAGGCGGTGTTGGCCAGCAAATCGGGCTGCGCCGCCAGCATGCGCTGCACGGACGGCTCGATGTCGGATTGGCCATTGGCCAGGCCGATTTCCAACAGGGGGTAGTCGCGCCCTTCGTGCCAGCCCTGCGCGGCCAGCGCAGCAATGAGCAGCGCGCGGCATTGCGGGCCGGCGTCGGGCAAGACGCCAATGCGCGGCAGGCGGTGCTGCGCCTTGGCGGCACCTGCTAAACAGGCCACCGCACCGGGGGCCAGCGCGTCGCGCCGCCTCATGCCACCGCCTCATCGATCAAGCCAATGCGCCAGCTCTTGGCGAAGGGTTGCGCGCCGGAACCCAGCGTGAGCGCCAACACCCCGCTTTTGGCCAAACCGGTGGATGCGCGTCGTTGGGTCATGCCTTGCACTCCGATGCGGGCTTGAGGGGGCAGTGTGGGCACCAGCGCATCAACGCCATTTGCCGCAGCCAGATTTGCTGGGCAGACCATTGGAGCCCCGAAACCTCGGCTTGCCCATCCCCTTATCGCCTACGCTGGGGAGCCCACCTGGCGCCTAACCGCGCTGGGTTGCAAGGCTGCTGTAGGCGCCATAGGCCGCGTCCAGGCCAGCGCCACGGGTGAAGCGGTGGCCTTCGGCGGCGAGCACCGTTTCAAGCGCGCCCAGCGTGTTCAACACACAGTCAGGCCGGGCGTTGTAGCCCATCGCGCCGATGCGCCAAACCTTGCCGTGCAGCGGCCCGAAGCTGGTGCCGATTTCGATGTTGAAGTGCTTCAGCAGTGCAGCGCGCACGCGCTCGCCGTTCAGGCCTTCGGGGATGACCACGCCCGTCACGTTGGGCATCTTGTGCGCCAGCTCGCCATACAACTTCAGGTTCATGCCCTGCACGCCGGCCACCACCGCGTGCGACGCCGCGGCGTGGCGTGCGTAGGCTTGTGGCAGGCCCTCTTGCACGAAGATGCGGGCGCATTCGCGGGCGCCATAGAGCATGCTGGTGGCTTCGGTGTGGTGGTTCAGGCCGGCGTCGCTCCAGTAGTCCATCACCATGGCCAGATCCATGTAGTTCGAGGCGATGCGCGGGCCGCTGCCTGGCACGTAGCCGGCCGTTTGCAGGCCTTGCTCAATGTGACGTCGGCTGTAGATCAGCTCCGCCATGGCCGGCGAGAGGGTGATCGGCGCCGCGCCAGGCGGCCCGGCCAGGCACTTTTGCAGGCCCGCCGTCACCGCATCAAGCGCCCAGGCATCCACCCGCAGCGGCGTGCCGCCGCACGAGGCCGTGGCATCCACTTGCAGCAGCGCGCCGTGGCGGTGGCACAGCTCGCCCAGGCCGGCCAGGGGCTGCAACATGGTGGTGGAGGTGTCGCCCTGGCAAATGGCCACCAGCTTGGGCGCGAAGGCCTTCAGCGCGGCTTCAATCTGTGCCAGGTTGAACACGGTGCCCCAGGTTACCTGCTCAACCCGAACGTTAGCGCCGCAGCGCTGCGCAATTTCATCGAGCAACTGGCCAAAGCGCCCGAAGCTGCACACCAGCACCTTGTCGCCCGGCGCAATGGCTGAGAGCATCACCATTTCAATCGCCGCGCGCGCCGTGCCATTGAGCACCAGCGTCCAGTCGTTACGCGTTTCAAAGAAGGCGCGGTACAGGGTCATCGTTTCGCGCATGTAGCCGCGAAACTGCGGGTCGAACTGGCCCAGCATGGGGGCAGACATGGCGCGCAAGACACGCGGGTCGGCGTTGATGGGGCCGGGGCCCATCAACAAGCGCGGCGCGGGGTTGAGTTCGCAAAACGCCGAGGCAGGCTCGGCCAACGGCGACAATTTCGGCAGTGTCATGCGGGGGCGGTGCCGGTTGAACGCATCATCAAGGCATCGTAGCAAAGCGACCCTGGTACGTTGCCCGCCCCAGGCACACCGCCTTCACCCACCTTCGAGCGCATTGATGGCCTTGCCCCTGCACACCCTTGCCTACATCCAGCCCAACCTGTACCAGGATTCGGTGGCCTTGATGCGTGTGGCGCAGCGCCTGCTGGCGCTGCCTGAGGTGGTGAACGCCACCTTGCAAATGGGCAGCGCAGCCAACAAGGCCATCTTGCAGGAAGCGGGCTTGTTGAACCCCGAGGTGCAAGACGCCGGGCCGGCCGATGTGATGGTGGTGGTGCAGGCGCGCACCCCGGCCGCGTGCGCGCTGGCGCGGGCGGCGGCGCAGGCCCAGCTGGCGGGGCAGCCGGGCGCGGCCAGTGGCGCTAGTGACCCTGCCGCGAAAGACGACATCGTGGCGCGCAGCAGCGCCATGGCGTTGGCCAAGGTGGCCAGGGTGGCCAGAACGGCCGGCCAGCCCGCACCCAACATCGCGCAGATTTCCGTGCCCGGGCCTTACGCGGCGGCTGAAGCTCTGAAAGCTTTGAAGCAGGGCTTGAACGTCTTCATGTTCAGCGACAACGTGCCCTTGGCCCAGGAAGTGGCGATCAAGCAAGAAGCCGTGCGCCGCGGCCTGCTGGTGATGGGCCCGGATTGCGGCACCGCGCTCATTGCCGGCGTGCCGCTGGGCTTTTCCAACAACGTGCGCCCAGGCGCCATCGGCCTGGTGGCGGCTTCGGGCACGGGGTTGCAGGAAGTGATGACGCAAATCCACCGCATGGGCGGTGGCGTTAGCCACGCCATTGGCACCGGCGGGCGCGACGGCCACGCAGCGGTGGGCGGCGCCACGCTCTTGCAAGGCATCGCGCTGCTGGCACGAGACGCCGCCACGAAGGTGATTGCGGTCGTCTCCAAGCCGCCCGCGCCAGAAGTGGCGGCCAAGGTGTGGGCCGCCTTGCAGGCCACCGGCAAGCCGGCGGTGCTGCTGTTCTTGGGCAGTGACTTGCGCGCTGCGGTGGGTGTGCCCGCCAACGGCCAACCCGCCCTGAGCGTGGTGCACACCTTGGTGGACTGCGCCGCTGCGGCGCTGCGGCTGGCGGGCATCAAAGCGCTGGCCGCACAGGCCTACCCCCTGCCGGCCCGGCCCCGTTTTGCCAAACGCCAAAAATACTTGCGCGCCTTGTATTCGGGCGGTACCTATGCTTACGAGGCGCAGATTCTTTGGGCGCAGGCTGGTCTGCGGGTGATGTCTAACGTTCCACTTGATTCAAACCTTTTGCTGCCGCACCCGCGCCAGGCCAGCCTGGGCCACACCGCCCTCGATCTGGGCGACGATGAGTTCACCGTGGGCCGCCCGCACCCGATGATCGACCAGGCGGCGCGCATCGAGCGCTTGCTCAAAGAGGCTAACGATCCAGAAGTGCGGCTGGTGGTGCTTGATGTGGTGATCGGCTGGGGCGCCCACGCCAACCCGGCCGGCGAACTGGCAGGGGCCATCGTGCGGGCCAGGCGCGCGGCACGCCGCGGCGGGCGCGAGCTGGCGGTGCTGGGCTTTGTGTGCGGCACCGAGCAAGACCCGCAGAAGCTGTCGCAACAAGAAGCCACGCTGCGCGCCGCCGGCATGGTGCTGGCCGGCAACAGCGCCAACGCGGCCTGGCTGGCCGGGCGGTGGCTGCAATGAAAAAGGCGCAGCCATTGCGCAAGCGCGACGTGCTGGCGCCGCGCAAGCGCGTGGTGGTGGCCCTGGGCGGCAACGCGGCCTATCCGCCCACCATCAAAGGCACGGCCGAGGAACAGCTCGCCCTGATGCACCAGGTGTGCGGCCACCTGGTGGAAATCATTCACGCCGGGTGGCAGCTCGTGCTCACCCATGGCAACGGCCCGGTGGTGGGCAACATCCTGTACCGCATGGCGCGCACCGCCAACGAGCTGCCGCCCATGCCCATGGATGTGTGCGTGGCGCATTCGCAAGGCGGCATGGGCTACATGCTGCAGCAAAGCCTGGCCAATGTGCTGGTCGACAAAGGCCTGGACGTGGTGGTCTCGTGCGTCATCACCGAAGTGGAAGTCGACGCCGACGACCCGGCGTTTCAAAACCCTACCAAGCCGGTCGGCCGGTTCTTCAGTGAAGCGCAGGCCCAGGACATGGCGGCCAGCACCGGCTGGTTTTTTGCTGAAGACGCCGGCCGCGGCTGGCGGCGCATGGTGGCCAGCCCCAAGCCGCGCAAGATTCTCGACTTGAAGACGATTGACGCCCTGCTGGATGCCGGCGTGATCCCCATCGCCTGCGGCGGCGGCGGCGTGCCCGTGCTGCACACCGCGCAAGGCCATTGGCAGGGCGTGGCCGCGGTGATCGACAAAGACCTGACCAGCGCCATGCTGGCCGCGCATTTGCATGCCGATGCGCTGATCATGCTCACCGGCGTGGAGCGCGTGGCGCTCAATTACAACCAACCCAGCCAGCGCTGGCTTGATCACCTCAGCCTGGCGCAGGCGCGCGAATACGCCGCGCAAGGCCAGTTCCCGCCCGGCAGCATGGGGCCGAAGATCGAAGCCGCCATCAGCTTCCTGCAAGAGGCGCCGCAAGCCAATGCGGCGGGCGAAGTCATCATCACCTCGCTTGAAAAGGCGCATGAGGCCTTGCTGGGCCGCGCGGGCACGCACATCACCTTGGGTGGGCGGCCATGAACGCCCGAGCGCCCACCTGGCAACCCGTGGCCGGCTTCGAGGCCAGCGCCTACGCCTGGTGCAACGGCGCGCTCGTCTGGGCCGGCGCCGTGGCCCACACGGACCACCCGCGCAACGCCCACCGCCCCTGGCAACCGCCACCCTTGCGCTGTGATGCGGCTCGATTGAAGGCAGGTGCTCGCACCTGCCTGGGGCTGCTGCAGGCGCTGCCCCCCAAGGGCCTGCTGGCCTGGTTGCTGGGGCACGAGCTGCCCTTCCCGCTCAAGCTCGCCACCCCGCGCTTTGACGCCGTGCGCAACGCCTTGCGCGCCCACGACCTGCCCGCCCTGGAGGCCGCCGCCTGCCGCGTGTTGGGCCTGGGCCCGGGCCTCACGCCCAGTGGCGACGATTTCATCGGCGGCGCGTTCTTCGCGCTGGCTCATGCGCCACCTAACGCTTGGTGTGAGCCGCTGGCTGCTGTGCGGCAGCGGCTGCTTGCCGCCGCGCAAACGGCCACCAACGAAATCAGCGCCCACTTGTTGGCCGATATGCTGAACGGCACCAGTTACCGCGCCCTGCACGAGGTGTTGGGTGCCCTGCAAGGCAACGAGCCCGCCGCCATCGAACAAGGCACGCAGGCCCTGCTCGGCCTGGGCGCCAGTTCGGGCGCCGACATGCTGGCTGGCTTGCTGCTGGCCCTGCTCAATGGAACCGTGAACCCACCATGAACCTGAACGCCAACACCTTGCTCAACCAGCCGCCGGCCGTGCTGAACATGGGCCTCGATGGTTTCAACGCCAGCATCACCGCCAAGGGCGCAGCGCTGGAACATGTGGCCTGGCGCCCGCCCGGCAATGCCGACCCGGCGCTGGCCTGGCAACTGGCCCGCTTGCTGGGCGACGAGCGCATTGAAGCGGCCAATGCGCAAGCCACGCAACGCATCATCAACGCGCGGCCGCTGTGGGAAGACATCGCCCTGCGGGCTGATGGCGTGTGGCCGCAAATGAAGGGCGCCCGCCTGCTGCTGCACGCCGGCCCGCCGGTGGCGTATCAAGACATGTGTGGCCCCATGCTTGGGGCGTTGATCGGCGCGGTGCTCTATGAAGGCTGGGTGCAAACGCCGGCACAGGCGCGCCAGATGCTGGCGCGTGGCGAGATCGAATTTGCGCAGTGCCATGACTTCCAGGCCGTGGGCCCGATGACGGGTGTGATCAGCGCCAGCATGCCCTTGATCCAGGTGCGCTGTGCCACGCACGGCAACCGCGCCTATACGAATCTGAACGAAGGCATTGGCCGCTGCCTGCGCTTCGGTGCCAATGGGCCCGATGTGCTGCAACGTTTGAAATGGTTCGAAGCGGTGCTGGCACCGGTGCTCAAGGCGGCGGTGCGACATGAGTTCGACAAGGCCGGCGGCATCGACCTGAAAGCCATTCAATCGCAGGCCCTGCTGATGGGCGACGAAGTGCACAGCCGCAATGCCGCGTCAACCGCGCTGTTCTTCATGACCTTGGCCGTGCCGCTGGCGGCGCTGGGTGCGCAGCGCGGGGGGCCGCCGCCTGAGCACATTCACCACACGCTCGACTTCGTGGCCAAGACCTCGCAGTTCTTCCTGAACTTTTCCATGGTCTCGTGCAAGGCCATCATGGACGCCGCGCACGGCGTTCCATTCAGCAGCGTGGTCACGGCCACGGCGCGCAACGGCACGCAAACCGGCCTGCGCATCAGCGGCCTGGGGCCGCAGTGGTTCACGGCCAAGTCTGATCTGCCGCAAGGCCTGTTCTTCCCCGGCTTCAAGCAAGCAGACGCCTGCCCCGACATTGGCGACAGCGCCATCACCGAAACCGCGGGTTTTGGCGGCTGCTCGTTCGCCGCCTCGCCCGCGCTCACCTTGCTGGCCGGCGGCACGGTGAGTGACGCCGTGCGCTACAGCCGCGAAATGTTTGAAGTGACGGTGACCCGCAACCCGGCCTTGAGCTTGCCGGCGCTGGACTTTGCCGGTGCACCCTGCGGCATTGATGTGCGCAAGGTGGTGGACAGCGGCATTCGCCCCATCGTCACCACCGGCATCGCGCACCGTGAAGCCGGCATCGGGCAAATCGGCGCGGGCATCGTGCGCGTGCCGATGGCCTGCTACACCGCAGCGCTGGGCGAGATGGCCCGGCAATGGACTAACGATTGAGCCGAGCGTGGGCCAGACGCTGGCTGACCCGCGCGGCGATGGGTTGATGGCGGCGCATTGAGCAAAAAGCTCTGGCGGCAGAGCGCGCCCCATTGGCGCAAAACCCCGCTCCAGCCGGGGCGCCCGCAAGGTGTCAAGATGGCAGCCATGAACACCCCAAGCACCCCACTCAAAACCCCGCGCACCGTCGAACGCCTGGTCACCGGCCAGGCCACCAGCGACGGCGCGGGCGTCAAGCTCACCCGCGTGCTGACGCAAGACCTGCAGCGCCGGCTCGACCCGTTCCTGATGCTCGATGCCTTTGGCACCGACAACCCGGGCGACTACATCGGCGGCTTTCCTGACCACCCGCACCGCGGCTTCGAAACCGTCACGTACATGCTCAACGGCCGCATGCGCCACCGCGATTCAGCCGGCAACGTGGGCCTGCTGGTGCCCGGCAGCGTGCAGTGGATGACCGCCGGGCGCGGCGTCATCCACAGCGAAATGCCCGAGCAGGAAGAAGGCCGCATGGAAGGCTTCCAGCTTTGGCTGAACCTGCCCGGGCGCAGCAAGATGCAGCCGCCCTGGTACCGCGACATCGCCACGGAAGAGATCCCCGAAGTACACGCCGAAGGCTTGACGGTGCGCGTGATCGCCGGCCACGCCGCTGGTGTGAAGGGCGCCATGCAGCGCGATGACACGCAGCCGCTGTACCTCGATCTTCACCTGGAGCCCGGCGTTAACTTCGAGCAAGCCCTGCCGGCCACGCACAACGCCTTTGTCTACGTTTACCGCGGCGCGCTGAAGGTGGGTGAGCGTGAGGTGGCGCGCCAGCGCATGGCCATCTTCGCCAACATGCCGGGCAGCGACGGCGTGGCGCTGCAGGCCGGGCCCGAGGGCGCGCGCGCCATCCTGATTGCCGGGCAGCCGCTGAACGAGCCGATCGCGCAACACGGCCCCTTCGTGATGAACACGCGCGACGAGCTGATGCAGGCCGTGGAAGACTTCCAGGCCGGGCGGCTGGCTTGACGCCGCGGCCCGAAGGGCGTCACGCCACCTTCACACCCTTCCAGAACGCCAGCCGGTCCTTGATGTTGGCGGCGGCTTCGGTGGGCTCGGGGTAATACCAAACGGCGTCGGGGTTCAGCTCGCCGTTGACCAGCAGGCTGTGATAGCGCGCCTGGCCCTTCCAGGGGCAGCCGCTGCGGTGGTTGCTGAAGGCCAGGTACTCGGCCTTCACGCTGGCGGGCGGGAAGTAGTGGTTGCCTTCCACCACCACGGTGTCGTTGCTCTCGGCGATCACCACGCCGTTCCAGATGGCTTTCATGCGCTGCTCCTGTGTGCGCCGCGGAGCTTAGCGAAAAAGCGCCCACGGGCGTGAGTCGGCGGGCGCGAAATGGTGCCAGGGGCAGGGCGTCAGACGGGCTGTGCGGCCTGCTGCTGGGCCATTTGCTGCGCGGCGGCGTGCTCGGCACCGGCCAGCCCGTTCAGGCTGGCCAGGATGCTCAGCGTCACCATCGCGGCCAGGCCGAAGGCGGTGAACTTGGCAGCAACGTGTGAGGTGAAGGGGGTGTTCATGCGGCGCTCCTGAAGGGGGTTGCGGGTGTCGATGAAGTGAACTCTAGAGATCGACCCTTGCCCCCGCCAGCGCCTTGCGACGAGCCGCCGCTATGCCGCGATGAACTGCAAAGTGCGCCGATCAGGCGTTCACTCAAGCCGCTCAGGCGTTCACATCCACCACCACGCGCCCCTGCACCCGCCCGGCCAACAGCTCGGCGGCCGTGGCCACGGCCTCAAGCAGGCTGATCTCATGCACCATGGGCGCGAAGCGCGCGAAGTCGAACTCGCTGGCCAAGCGCGCCCAGGCCTGCTGGCGCACGGCCATGGGCGCCATGACGCTGTCCACGCCATACAGCGTGACGCCGCGCAAGATGAACGGCGCCACGCTGGCGGGCAAGTCCATGCCCTGGGCCAGGCCGCAGGCCGCCACCGCGCCGCCATAACGGGTGGCTGCACAGGCATTGGCCAGGGTGTGGCTGCCCACGGCATCCACCACCCCGGCAAAGCGCTCCTTGGCCAGCGCTTTGCCGGGCTTGGCGAATTCATCTCGGTGCAAGACCTCGGCCGCACCCAGCGCCTTGAGCGCATCAGCCTGCTCGACGCGGCCGGTGCTGGCCACGACGCGAAAGCCGGCGCGCGCCAGCAGCGCAATGGCCACGCTGCCCACGCCGCCGTTGGCGCCGGTTACCAGCACCTCGCCGTCGGCCGGCTTGCAGCCGTGGCCTTGCAGCTTCATCACGCACAGCATGGCGGTGTAGCCGGCCGTGCCGATCACCATCGCCTGGCGTTCGCTCAAGCCTGCCGGCAGCGCCAGCAGCCAGTCGCCCTTCACCCGCGCGCGCTGCGCCAGGCCGCCGCTGTGCCCTTCGCCCACGCCAAAGCCGTTGAGCAGCACCTTGTCGCCTGGCTTGAAGCCGGCATGGGCACTTTCTTCCACGCTGCCCGCCAAGTCGATGCCAGCCACCATGGGGAACTTGCGCACCACGGGGGCCTTGCCGGTGATGGCCAGGCCGTCTTTGTAGTTCAGCGTGGAGTAGGCCACGCGCACCGTCACGTCGCCCGCGCTCAACAGGGCTTCATCAATGTCTTTCACGCCAGCGCGGTAGCCGGCCTCGTCTTTCTCGATTAACAGGGCTTTGAACATGGTGGTCCTCTCAAAATGAGTGTTATGGGTTTGAAGCCGTCAGCGTGATGGGTAGAGTGATGGGCAAAGTGATGGGCAAGATCAGCTCCTGCCCTTCTGCGCTGCCGTGGTTCACGACGCGTGAAACGGGCTGGGCCTGCACGCTGCCATCGGGCGCCGGGTGCAGCAGGTCTTGCAGCGCGCTGCCGTCTTGCTGCTCGCGCGCCAGCCAGCGCGCCCAGTGTGCGCGCTCGATCATCACCGGCATGCGGTCGTGAACGGGTGCCAATGCGGCATTCGCCGCGGTGGTGATGACACAGGTGGTGAGCAGCCAGGGGTCGTGCTCAGCGGCACCCGGTGCGCGCCAGGCTTCGAACAGGCCGGCCATGGCGAACAGCGGCAACTCGCCTGCGTTAACGTTTGGCGTGATGTACCAGGGCTGTTTTCCGTTCGGTCTTGCCTGCCACTCGTAGTACCCGCTGGCCGGCAACAGGCAGCGCCGGCGCCGGAAGGCCTGGCGGAATGACGGTTTTTCGGCCACGCTTTCGGCCCGCGCGTTGTTCAGCTTGGCCGCCAGCGCCGGCGCCTTGGCCCAGGAAGGCAGCAGGCCCCAGCGCATCAGTTCGCCCACGCGTTCGCCGTCGCGGCTTTCGTAGACCACCGGCACCACCGACATCGGTGCCACGTTGAAGCGCGGCGGGAACGGCGCAATGCGCGTCAGGCTGAAGCCGCTGACCAGGGTTTGCGGGTCGTAGGCGACCACGTAGCGTCCACACATGGGGCGATCTTGGCATGAAGCCAGGGCTCCCCCGAAGGTGGGGCCCCCGCGATACCACCGCCGGGGTGATGGCCCGAACCAGGCTGGCGCAGCACCATGCCGGCACGCTGTTGATCACCTGACCGAGGAGCACCGCCATGAGACTGTTCACCCGCACCCCCCGCGCCGAATACCAGGCCCAAGTCCTGGACGACGTGCTGCCGGCCCTGCAGGGCGAAGACGGTGCCGCGCCCTGCTGCGGCTGGTTCGATTCCAGCCACGAGCTGCAAGCCGGACTGCAGGTGACCGAATTCGAGCGGCCCCAAGAAGTCGTCAACGCCCTGCCGTTGGGCTGGTGGGTGGACTGGGCATGCACCGCACGGCGCAGTGCGGTTTGAATGCGCGGGTGCTCGGTGCTCAGGTGCTCAGGTGCCTCAAGCGCGCAGCGCCAGCGTGACGTTGCTGGTGTCGCGCAGCGCCACCGAAGGCAGGCTGGTATCGCGCAGCGCCAGCCAGGCCACGAACTCGTTGTTCGGCATCGGCCGGCCGAACAAATAGCCTTGCATGTAGTCCACGCCCAGGGCACGCAGGCGCAGTTGCTGGGCGCGGGTTTCAACGCCCTCGGCCACCACCTTCAGGCCGAAGCAGCGCGCCACATCCACCGTGGCCTTGATCAGCAGCTCGCCTTCGCCGGGCACGTCTTGCACGAACGAGCGGTCAACCTTGATCAGCGACAGCGGCTGGTTTTTCAGCGACACCATCGACGAGTAGCCGGTGCCGAAGTCGTCGATGGCCAATGTCACGCCCAGGTTGCGCAGTTCCTTCAGCGTGGCATCCACGCCGTCGCGCCCGGCCATGGGCAGGCTCTCTGTGAGTTCGATCACCAGCCGGCTGGCCGGCAGGTGCGACGTCGCCAGTGCCTCGCGCACCTGGGCCAACAGCCGCCCGCCGGTCACTTGCATGGCTGAAACGTTAACGCTCACTTTCGGCGGATTGGCGCCCGGCCAGCGTGCAGCATCGGTGCAGGCCTGGCGCAACACCCAGCGGCCGATGGTGTGAATCAAGCCACTGGCTTCAGCCACCGGAATGAATTCGGCCGGCGACACCGCGCCCCAATGCGGGTGGCGCCAGCGGCTCAGTGCCTCCACATGCGTGGCTTCGCCGTCTTCGGCGCTGACGATGGGTTGGTAGGCCACCGAGAGCTGGCCCAGCTCCACCGCCTCGGGCAGGGCCTGGGCAATCTCGTGCTGGCGCTCTGCGGCTTCGGCCAGCCGGGCATCGAACAGGCGTACCTTGCCACTGCCCTCGGCCTTGGCGGCGTACACGGCATGGTCGGCGGCGATGATCAAGGCCTCGGGCGTGCTGCCATGTTGCGGCGCCAGCGCAATGCCCACGCAGCAGCCGATGCGCGCCACGCGCTCTTCCAGTTGCACCGGCACCGACAGCGCCACGCGCAGGTGTTCGGCCACGCGCTTGGCCTGGTCAGCGCGGCGCGTGCCGGGCAAGAGCACGACGAATTCGTCACCGCCCCAACGTGCAGCAAAGGCGCCGCGCGGCATGTTTTCACGCAGCCGTTCGGCCACCACCTTGAGCACCGAATCGCCGGCCAGGTGGCCCATCAGGTCGTTGACTTCCTTGAAGTGATCGAGATCCAGGAACAGCAGGGCCAGCGTGGGTTCCTGCCCCAGTTCATGGGCCAGCACCGGCGCAATGTGGTCGTGCGCGCCCAGCAGTTCACTCAGGTGTTCATTGATGCCCTTGCGGTTGGGCAGCCCGGTGAGCGGGTCGGTCACGGCTTGACGGGCCAGCTCCAGCGTGCGCTGCTCCAGGTCGCGCGAGCGCTTTTCAATCGCCGCCGCGTGGGCATCGGCCTGCGGATTCAGCAAATTGGCCTTGTGGGCTTGCAGCGCCTTTTGCGCCTCGCCCAGTTGCAGCACCACGCGCTCGAGCTGGCGCGCGCTGCGCGCTTCGCTGGCCACCAGGCGCTGGGCCTCGCGCAGCACGCGCAGCAACTGGCGGCCATGCGGCCCGCTGATGCCCACACCGGCGCAGGCCAGGGCCAGACAAGCCAGGCCGCCCACACCCACCAGGCGTTCGGCGCCCAGGCCGCCGAACAGCAGCCACAGGCTGCCGGGCAACAGGCACAGCGCGGCGTGGCCAAACGCGGCAGGGCGCAGCCGTTCCTGCCAGGGCGTGGCGGCCAGGGTGGCCGCGGCCATGGCCAGCAAGGCCAGGCCATGGCCGGGCGGGTCGAGGCGTGAAAACACCAGGAGCGGCAAGGCCGCCCAGGGCAGCGCCGTGGCCACCAGGCCGAAGGCGCTGGCCTTGAGCACCAGGTTGGCATCAGGCGGGGTGTCGCGGCGCTCGGCCAGCCAGGCGGCCGCAGCGCGAACGCCTTGCAGCGCCAGCACGGCCAGGCACCACGTCCAAGGTGCATCTCCCGGGTAAGCGCCGTGCAGGCACAGCGCCAGCAGCAAAGCCAGCCCCGCCGCCAGCCCGGCTTGCAGCGGGGTTTCGCGCAGCAGGGCAGCGGCCAGCGGGCGCAGGCTGTCGTCGCTGGCCAAAGGTTCGGCAAGGCGCTCGTCGGAACTGGGGTCGGTGGGCCGCATTAGGTGAGGGAGTGAGACATTGGCAAGGCAATGTCGGCATGCCCCCGGCGCGCTTGAGCCGCGCAGGTTGCGGCCGCGCAGGCAGGCGTGAATTCGGCAGCGCCGTTGGCGCCGGCGCGGCGCCTGGGGCTATCCTGGGCGGCACAGCCCGCGCCTCATTCATCCCATGAACAACCCGCCCAACGCCGCCCCCAGCACCGCCCCCAATAGCCCTCTGTACTGGGATGACTTTGCCGTGGGCGCGGTGCGCGAGTTCGGCCAGCAGCTCGTCACGCGTGAAGAGGTGCTGGCCTTCGCCGCCCGGTACGACCCGCAACCCTTTCACCTTGACGATGCCGCGGCGCAGGCCTCGCTGTTCGGCCAGCTCAGCGCCAGCGGCTGGCACACCTGCGCCATGACCATGGGCATGCTGGTGCGCGGCCTGCTGCTGCAATGCGCCAGCCTGGGCTCGCCGGGCATGGACAACTTGCGCTGGCTCAAACCCGTTTTCCCCGGTGACACCTTGCGTGTGCGCAGCACGGTGCTGCAAGCGCGCCTGATGGCCAGCCGCCCCGGCGTGGGGCTGGTGCGATCGCAAACGCAAACGCTCAACCAGCACGGCGACGTGGTGCTGGAAATGCAAGGCTGGGGCATGTACCGCTGCCGGCCGGCGCAGGAGTAAGCCGTGGCAGCGACGCGCCGGTTCGTGTTGGGGTCGTTCGCCGCCGCTGGCGCGCTGGTGCTGGGCTGGTCTGTGCTGCCGCCGCGCCAGCGCGTGCGCGCGAGCCGGCCGGTGGCCGCGGCGGCCTGGCAAACGGCATTGAACGGCTGGGTCAGCATCGGCACCGACGAGTCGGTGCGGCTGATCTGCCCCAAGAGCGAAATGGGCCAAGGCGTGCACACCGCGCTGGCCATGCTGCTGGCTGAAGAGCTGGAAGTCAGCCTGGACCGGGTGCAGATACAAGGCAGCGGCATCGACCCGATCTACGCCAACGTGGTGTCGATGGTGGACGGCTTGCCCTTTCACCCTGACGACGATGGCGTGGTCAAGCGCCTGGCGCAATGGTTAACCGCCAAAACCATGCGCGAAGTGGGCGTGATGATGACCGGCGGCTCATCGACCGTGAAAGACCTGTGGTTGCCGCTGCGCCAGGCCGGTGCCAGCGCGCGCGAAATGCTGCTGGCCGCGGCCGCGGCGCGCTGGCAGGTGCCGGTGGCTGAATGCGTGGCGCAGGCCGGCGTGGTGAAGCATGCCTCGGGCAAGCAGGCCAGCTACGGCGAACTGGTGGGCGCCGCGGCCGCGCTGCCGGTGCCCGAAGCGCCCGCGCTGAAGCCGGCCAGCGCCTTCAAGCTCATCGGCACGCCGGTGCTGCGTCACGAGGCCGCGGCCAAGGTCAACGGCAGCGCGCCGTACACGCTCGATGTGACGCTGCCCAACATGCTCTATGCCAGCGTGCTCGCCTGCCCCACGCGCGGCGGCAGCGTGTCGAAGGTGGACGAGGCCGCCGCGCTGAAGCTGCCCGGCGTGAAGAAAGTGGTGACGCTG
>JANMYI010000727.1:0-6365 GCA_031381955.1 Burkholderiales bacterium | reverse complement strand
GCCGCCGCAGCAATTCGTGCTGGCTGAACAGCCGCGTCTTGTGCGGGTCCAGCTCGACCAGGGTGATGTGTTCCACGCCCGGGTACTTGAGCACCTCGCGCACAGCCATGCCGTCACCACCGCCCAGCACCAGCACGCGTTTGGCCGCACCGTGGGCGGCCAGGGCCGGGTGCACCAGGGCCTCGTGGTAGCGGTATTCGTCGCGCGAATGGAATTGCAGGTTGCCGTTCAGGAACAGGCGCGTGCCGGCTTGCCCGTTGGTCACCACCACGCGCTGGTAAGGGCTGGTTTCGCGCAGCACCACGGCGTCGCCGTAGAAGCGGTCTTCGGCCCAGGTGCTCAAGCCATCGGCCCCGAGCATGGCCACGCTGAGCAGGGCGGCCACCGCCGCGCACGCCAACGCATGCGCACGCCAGCGCCGCAGCTCAGGCCGAAACAGCCACAGCGCCCACACCGCCACCGCGGTGTTGAGCAGGCCGAAGAAGATGCCGGTGCGCACCAGTCCGAGCTGCGGCACGAACAGCAGCGGGAAGGCCACCGCCACCAGCAAGGCGCCCAAGTAGTCGAACGTGAGCACTTGCGAGACCAGTTCCTTGAGCGCATAGCGTTCGCTGAAGTGGCGCTTCAGGATGCGCATCACCAGCGGAATTTCCAACCCGACCAGCACGCCCACCAACCCGACCAGCGCATACAGCAAGACGCGGAACGCCCCACCTGAAGCCGCGGGCAGCAGGCTGTGGGCGCTGAACAGCGCGGCCGGCATGAGCCCGCCGATCAGGCCTACTAACAGCTCGATGCGCAGGAACTGCGCCACCAGTTGGCGCTCGACAAACCGGCTGGCCCACGACCCCACGCCCATGGCAAACAGGTAGGCGCCGATGATGGTGGAGAACTGCAACACCGAGTCGCCCAGCAGATAACTGGCCAGTGCACCGGCGCAGAGTTCGTATACCAGCCCGCAAGCCGCGACAACGAACACTGACGCCAGCAGCGCTACTTCAGCAGCGCTGACTTTGGGCCCCTCGTCTGACGAGTACGTCAGCCGATCCCCCAAGGGGATAGCGGGCCGGCTTGGGGCGGCCCGGCGCTCGGCCCGCGGCGAACCGGGCGCCGCTGTGTCTTCTTGCTTATCGGCAGTCAACTCAATGGATCGCGGCGGAGACGATCAGCCCGATCGCAATGCACAACGCCCCCACGACCACGCCCAATGCCAGGTTCTGCTTTTCGACGATCTCGTCCCACAGCTTGTAGGGCGTGAACTTGTCGATGATGACGAAGCAAATCCAGAAGATCAGCACGCCGATCAGGGCATACAAGATCGAGCCGAAGATCACGCCCGGCCTGAACCATTCCATTCCCATCATGTTGAGTGCTCCTGTTGTTTGGATTGAAGGCGGCCTACTTGTGCCCGCCGCCGCTTGAAAAACCGCCGAACGAGCCGCCGCCGCTGCGCACGCCGCCACCACCACTGCGCACACATTGCTGGTATTCACTGCTGGCCGCGCCGAAGGAGGTGCGCACTTGATCGCAATCGTCGCGGCCGCATTGGGCCAGCAGGATGACCAGCACCACCAGCACGACGAAAACGAACACGCCCTTGCCCACGGCGCTGCCACTGCCGGCGCTGAACAATTCGCCCACGGGCGCGGCGTCGCGCTGCAGCGCCGCGCGCTCGGCCGGTGGAATGTTGAAGGCATCAGCCACCTCGACCGCGTTCAGGGTCTGGCCCAGTGACCAGGTGACTTCATTCGTTGCCTGTTCGCGCGACAGCCGCTTGTGCCGCGCCGGGCCGATGCCGCGAAAGTCGCCCACGCGCAGCACTTCGCCCACCTTCACGCGCCAGTAGAACTCGCCCAGCACCCAGGTGGTCTTGGCGAGGTAGCCTTCATGGCGGGTGAAGGTGTCGCCCAGCCACACAGCCTGGCTGCCGCGCTGTTCGGGCGCACCGGTGAGTGGCCGCATCCAGCTCCAACCGTCTTGCGCATCGACCAGGAAGACGAATCCCTCGGTGGCGTTGTAGAGCAGGTACTCGCGCCAGAACTCGGTGTCATCTTCAACGCCAGCGGGGAGGTTGCAACGTTCCAGGTAACCCACCACTTGCCACGGCAACGGCTCCCCCGCCCCCAAGGCCAGCCGGCCGCTGCGGCCCAGGCGCAGCTGCGGCTCCAATCCGGCAGCACCCGAGTTGTTTTGCGCCACATGGGCCAGATCAGCCCCTGCGTCCTGCGAGATGTCCACCAGTGCCTGGCACTGGCCGCAGACGATGGCCTGGGTCGTGCTCAGGCTGGGCACCAAGGCATTGCCGCAGTTCGGGCAATTCAGGCTGCGGCCGGACAGCGTCTTTTCGCTGGCCTCGCGCAGGCCTTTCAGGTTCAGCATCAACAAGGCCACGCTGGTGCCCACCGCCCAACCGGGGCCCGGCTCGTTGCCAGCGGTCTGGCCGAAGTCCAGCGTCGCCACTTCGCCCAGCGCGCCGCGCAAGTCGGCCAGCTTGAAGGCCTGGCCCAGGCGCGGCACCTGGGGCAGTTCGCCCTCGGCGGCAGCCAGGGTGACTTCGTTCAGTGAGGCCACGTCCCAGGCCCGGCCATCGGCCAGGCAACGCTGGCCGACGCTTAACTCCTCGATGCGTGGCAAGGCCCCCGTGGGCACGGCGTCGAAGGCGAAGACGTAGGCGCCGTTGTCTTCGCTCAGCCAGCCGCTCTTGCCGTTGTCGAAACTCGCATGCCATTCGTTCCAGGTGCCGCCTTCGTACCGGTATTGCAACCGACCCACCAACGTGAAGGCCAGGCCCTGGTGGCGGCCGCTGACGCCGAGTTGCAGCAGCGAATGGTCGTCGAACAACTCTGCGCTGACGCCGATGCGGCGCAGCGACTCGCCGTCGCGCAGCAGCGTGCTGCGGCAGAAGCTGCACACCGCACTGATGGAGGCGGCCGAGGCGAACTCGACCGCAGCGCCGCAGTTCGGGCAGGCCGCGCGCCAGGTGCGCTGGGCGGGGGGCGCGGTGGCCACGCGGGCAGGCTCGCGCGGCCTAACTCAGCTTCTTCAGCAGCTCAGCCTTCTTGGCGCTGAATTCGTCGTCGGTGAGCACGCCCTTGGCCTTCAGTTCGCCCAGTTTTTCAAGCAGGCCCAGCACGTCATCAGGTTTGATGCCCGGCGCCGCAGCCTGCCCTTGCAGGCCCTGGTTCAACTGCTGCGCCAGCACCTGGCCCAAGGCCACGCCGGCACCCAGGCCCATGGCATCACCGGCAATGCCGCTGCCGCCACCACCGCCCTCGGTCATCTTGGGAATGGCTTGCGCGGTTTGATACTGCATGAACTTGCCCATGTCGTTGCCGACCATGCCCATGCCGATGCGCTGGTCGAGCACCTTTTGCAGCTCTTCAGGCAGCGACACGCTTTGCAGGGTGACACCTTCCAACGCCAGGCCCAGCGCGGCAAAGGCCGGCGCGGTGGCTTCTTGCAGCCGCTTGGCAAAGGCCACCTGGTTGGCCGCCAGATCGAGGAACGGGATGCCCGCGCCGGCCACGGCGTCGCTGATGTGCTGCAGCATCAGGCCGCGCAGTTGACCGTCGAGATCAGCCACGGTGTAGGTGTCGCGCGTGCCGCTGATCTGGGTGTGGAACAGCTTGGGGTCGACGACCCGGTAGGTGTAGTTGCCGAAGGCGCGCAGGCGCACGGCGCCGAAGTCTTTGTCGCGGATGGTCACCGGCTGCTGCGTGCCCCAGCGCTGGTCCACCTGCAAGCGCGTGCTGAAGAAGTAGACATCGCTTTTGAACGGGCTTTGAAACAGCTTGTCCCAGTTCTTCAGATACGTCAGCACCGGCAGGGTCTGGGTCGTGAGCTTGTGCAGGCCGGGGCTGAACTGGTCAGCCACTTGGCCTTCATTCACGAACAAGGCGAGCTGGCTTTCGCGCACCGTGAGCGCGGCGCCGTTCTGGATTTCGTTGCCGGCCATGGGGTAGCGCCAGGCCAGGGTGCCGTCGTTGCATTCGGTCCATTCGATGACGTCGATGAACTGTTTCTTGATGAAATCCATCAGGGCCATGACGCTGTCCTTTGCAAACGAGGTGCGGCGAATAATACGGGTTGTCTTCTTGCAATGAGCGAGGCGCAATTCGATGAGCACCGCCCGGCCGCCCGAAGGGGCTCGCACCGCAGTGCGCAGCACGAAGGTACTTCAATGAGCACCGCCAGGCCGACCGCAGGGGCTCGCACCGCAGTGCGCAGCACGAAGGTACTTCAATGAGCACGCAAGCCCTGCGCATGGCCGTGGTGGGCGCCGGCCCGGTGGGACTGGCGCTGGCCGTGCATGCGGCGCAGCAGTTGCCGCAGGCCCAGCTCACGCTGTTCGATGCCCGCGCGGCGGATGCCGACCTGGGCGCCGATGGCCGCACCTTGGCGCTGGCCCTGGGCAGCGTGCACTTGCTCAAGCGGCTGGGCGCTTGGCCGCAGGCCGCGGCGCAACTGATCACCGAAGTACATGTCTCGCAGGCGCCGCCTTCGTTGCGGGCCAGTTGGGCCCGCCCTGAGGTGTGGCTGCGCGCGAGTGAAGAAGGCGTGCCCATGCTCGGCGCCGTGCTGCGCTATGGCGAGTTGCTGGCGCCGTTGCAGCGGGCCTGGCTGGCGGCACAGCACAGGCAGCCGCAGCGTTTGCGCAGCGCGTTCGGCACCACGGTGACGGCGCTGACCCAGACGCGCGGACTGGTGCAACTCGACGCCGGCGTGGCCGAAGAGTTCGACTTGTGCGTGGTCGCCGAAGGCGGCGTGTTTGCGCAGCAGGCGCGCAAGGCGATCCGCCACGACTATGGGCAAACGGCGTGGGTGGGCAACGTTGAACTGAGCGGCGCCACGGCAGGGCGCGCCATCGAGCGCTTCACGCGCCACGGCCCGCTGGCCTTGCTGCCGCTGCCGGCCGCGCAAGGGGCGGCGTGCCGCGCCGCATTGGTGTGGTGCGTGCCCAGCGCCAGCGACCCGGTGCGTGAGTTGACCGACGCGCAGCGCATCGTGGTGTTGAACCATGTGCTGGATGAAGCGGCCGGGCGCGTCACCGCCATCGGGCCGTTGAAGGCCTTTGCGCTGGGCCTGAACGCTGAAGCCAGCCTGGTGGACGCGCGCCTGGTGCGCATCGGCAACGCCGCGCAAACCTTGCACCCGGTGGCCGGCCAGGGGCTGAATCTTGGGCTGCGCGACGCCGTGGCGCTGGTGGCAGCGCTGCGCGCCAACAACGATCTGGACACCGCCTTGCGCCGCGTGGCCTGGGCCCGGGCGGGCGACCGCGCCGGCATGATCCTGGCCACCGACATCCTGGCGCGCAGCTTCACCTGGCAGTTGCCCGGCCTGGGCCTGGCACGCGGCCTCGGGCTGGCGGCGTTGCAGGCCGCTGCACCGCTGAAAAGCGCACTGGCGCGGCAGATGATGTTCGGGCGGCGTTGAGCGCTCGTGAGCAAGATGCGGGCGCCTACTTCGGTGCCTGCACGTCCACCTTGATCGCGGCGAACCAGGCGGCCAGCAGCGCGATGTCGTCATCGCTCAGCGGCTTGGCCATCACGCCCATCACTTCATGCGCACGCTTGCCACTGCGGTACGCCTTCAGTTGCGCGGCCACATACAGCGCGGGCTGCCCCGCCAGGTTGGGCGCGTCGGGCGTGACCGACAGGCCGAGCTGCCCGTGGCACACGGCGCAGGCCTGCGCCTTGGTGCGGCCGGCCTCCACCTCGCCGGCCGCCTGCGCGCCCAGTGCGGCCAGCAGCGCGCCCAGCACGCCAGCGGCGCGCAGTTGATAAAACAGTTGAAGCGTCTTCATGGTGGGCACCCCATTCGCGGATTAAAAAAAGGGCGCAGCATTGCGGCTGCGCCCGTGCTGCGCAGGCCCGCCTTCATGGCCGGGCCGGCAGGTCACTTCAAGGGTTGTAGGTGATGCGGTACAGCGCGCCGGCGTAGTCGTCAGACACCAGCATCGAGCCGTCTTTCATCACCGCCACATCGACCGGGCGGCCGCGGTAGATGCCGATGGCGTCATCCAGCCAGCCATCAGCGAAGACCTCGGTCTTGTCGGCCGTGCCGTCGGCCTTCAGGCTGGTGAACATCACGCGCGCGCCGATCGGCTTGGTGCGGTTCCAGGAACCGTGCTGCGCCGAGAAGATGCCGCCTTGGTACTTGGCCGGGAACATGCGGCCGGTGTAGAAGGTCATGCCCAAATCGGCCGCATGCGCCTCCGTGTAGACCTGCGGGTCGGTGATGTTGGCGGGCAGCGGGTCCTTGTCGTAGCCCTCGTCGGTGATGCGCGTCTTGCCCTGCTTCCACGGGTAGCCGAAGAACATGCCTGCCTTGGTGGCGCGGTTGATCTCGCCGGTCGGGATGTCGTC
>JANMYI010000665.1:0-2573 GCA_031381955.1 Burkholderiales bacterium | reverse complement strand
CCGGCTCGATGCCGTTGCACAGGCTCAGGATCGGCCAGCCGGTTTCGGTTTGCCAGTAGTTGTCGATGATGGGGCGCTTCAAGGCCTGCGAAATCCAGCTTGCCGTGGGCTCGTCGAGCGGCTCGCCGGCCAGGAACAGGGTGCGCAGCGAAGACAGGTCGTACTGGCTCATGTACGCCGGGTCTTGCTTCTTCAACACGCGCACGGCAGTGGGTGCGCTGAACATCAGGCTGACCTTGTATTTTTCGACCAACTGCCACCAGATGCCGCCGTCAGGCCGCGTCGGCAGGCCTTCATACAAGATGGTGGCCATGCCGGTGATGAGCGGGCCGTAGACGATGTAGCTGTGGCCCACGACCCAGCCGATGTCGCTGGTGGCAAAGTAGGTTTCACCGGGCTGGCCGCAGAAGATGTGCTTCATGCTCGCGGCCAGCGCCACCGCGTAGCCACCGGTGTCGCGCTGCACGCCCTTGGGCACACCGGTGGTGCCGCTGGTGTACAGCGTGTAGCTGGGGTGTTCGGCATCGAGCCAGGCGCACGGCACGCTGGCGTTCAAGTGGCGTTGGCGCAGTTCGGCGTAGTCGGCGTCACGGCCCGGCACCCGGCTGTATTCGGCCAGGCCGCGGTTGACCATCAACACCCGCGCCGGCTTGTGCTGCGCCAGGGCAATGGCTTCATCGAGCAGGCCCTTGTAGGGCACCACCTTGCCGCTGCGGCTGCCGGCGTCGGCGCTGACGACGACCAGCGGCTCGGCGTTGTCGATGCGGCTGGCCAGGCTCACGCTGGCAAAGCCGCCGAACACCACCGAATGGATGGCGCCGATGCGCGCGCAGGCCAGCATTGCAAACACCGCCTCGGGAATCATGGGCATGTAGATCAGCACGCGGTCGCCTTGCTTCACCCCCAACACGTGCAGGCTGGCAGCCATGCGCTGCACCTCGGCGTGCAATTGGCGGAAGCTGTAGACCACTTCCTGGTCCACTTCGGTGGAGACCCAGATCAGCGCGTTGGCGTCGGGCCGCGTGGCCAGGTGGCGATCGACCGCGTTGTGGCACAGGTTGGTCTGGCCGCCGACAAACCATTTGGCGAACGGTGGGTTGTCGTAGTGGCAGACCTGTGTGAATGGCTTGTGCCATTCGATCAACGTGGCCTGCTCGGCCCAAAAAGCGTCACGCTGCTCAATCGAGCGGCGGTGAAAGTCGGCGTAGCTCATTGCATCTCCATTTTTCTGGGGGCGGCACGTCGCCACCATTCTCACGATGCGGCTTGCGCTGGTCTGACGCGGCATGTTTATTCGGGGCGCCGGGCCCTGGCCTGCGCTGCTATGCTGCCGCGCGTGAAACCTCTCCCCATTGCCGCCGTGCTGCTGGCCGCCTGCTTGCTGGGCACCGGTGCGCGCGCGCAGCCAGGCGCGTCGGCCGAGGCCGATGCGCTGGGGCAGTGGTTGCAAGAACGGCGCCTCACGCCGGCACCGCGCCCCGATGCGGCGAAGCCCATGCGCAGCGCGGCGGCCGAACTGGTGGTGGCGGCGATGAACTTTCTCGAACTGCCCTACCAACGCGGCGGCGGTGGCGTTGACGGCTTTGATTGCAGCGGCTTCACGCGCCACCTTTTCCAGCTCCATCTGGGTTTGATGCTGCCGCGCCGGTCCGATGAGCAGGCGCGCACGAACGCATTGCAGTCGGTGCAGCGCGAACAACTCGAGCCCGGCGACCTGGTGTTCTTCAACACCCTGAAGCGCAGTTTTTCGCACGTCGGCGTGTACATCGGCGAAGGCCGCTTCATCCACTCACCACGCAGCGGCAGCAAGGTGCGCATCGAAAGCATGCGCCAGGCGTATTGGGCGCAGCGCTTCGATGGTGCGCGCCGGGCTGAGGTGCTGAGCGCCCCAAGGCCGGCCGAGGCCGGCCGTCCCCCACGGGGATCAAGCAAAGTGGCAGAGCCACATTTGCTTGAGAGCCAGCCGGCACAATAGTTGCCATGGGCGAAAAAATCATTCCACTGGCTGACGTGCGCTACGCCGCACAGGTGCCGCGCATTCCCACCTCGGCCGCGGCGCCCAGTGGTCTGCTCAGCGATCAGCTCGGCCGCGCGCTGCACGACCTGCGCATCTCGGTCACCGACCGCTGCAACTTCCGCTGCAGCTACTGCATGCCCAAGGAGGTGTTCGACAAGAGCTACACCTTCTTGCCGCAGACCTCATTGCTCAGCTTCGAAGAAATCACGCGCACGGCCAAACTGTTCGTGGCCCATGGCGTGCGCAAGATTCGCCTCACCGGCGGCGAGCCGCTGCTGCGCAAGCACCTCGAAGTACTGGTGGGCATGCTCGCCGCACTGCGCACACTCGATGGCCAGGCGCTCGACCTGACGCTCACCACCAACGGCTCGCTGCTGGCCCGCAAGGCCCAGGCCCTGAAAGACGCCGGCCTGCAGCGCGTGACGGTGAGCCTGGACGCGCTCGACGACGCCATCTTCCAGCGCATGAACGACGTCGGCTTCCCCGTGGCCGAGGTGCTGGAAGGCATTGCCGAGGCGCAGCGCGTGGGCCTGGGGCCGATCAAGGTCAACATGGT
>JANMYI010000726.1:0-11339 GCA_031381955.1 Burkholderiales bacterium | reverse complement strand
GGGGTACAGCCCGCCGGAGCCCAAACCGATTACCCCAAGCCCGGCAGCACGCTGCGCTATGTGGTGCCCTTCCCGCCCGGTGGGCTCACCGATGTGATGGCGCGACTGGTGGGCCAGCAACTCGGCGCGCGCTGGGGCGTCACCGTGGTCATCGACAACAAGCCCGGCAACGGCGGCCAGATTGGCGCGGATGCGGTGGCCAAGGCGCCCGGTGATGGCCAGACGCTATTGGCCATCACGCTCACGCATGCGGCCAACGTCACGCTGTTCAAAGGCCGCGCGCCGTATGACTTTCAGCGTGACTTCAAACCCGTTGCGCTGCTCGCCGGCTCGCCCATGCTGGTGGTGGTGCCGGCGGCCAGCCCGATCAAAGACTTCAAGGACCTGCTCGCCCAAGTGGGCCAGGGCAAGAAGTTCAATGCCGGCTCATCGGGCAACGGCACGCCGCCGCACCTGACGCTGGAGCTGTTTGCGAATTTGGTGAAGGGCGACGTGCAGCACATCCCCTACAAGGGCGGCGCACCGTCGATGACCGACCTGATCGGCGGCCAGCTTGACATCATCTTTTCCAACATGCCCGAAAGCATCGCGCATGTGAAGAGCGGCAAATTGCGTGCGCTGGCCATTGCCAGCAAGGAGCGCCACGCCCTGGTGCCCGAGGTGCCCACCACCGCCGAAGTCGGCCTGCCCGAGCTGCTGGTGGAAAACTGGACGGCCATCATGGTGCCCGCGGCCACGCCCGACGCCGTGGTGGCCAAGCTCGGCGCTGAGGTGCTGAACATCATGGGCGGGGCCGAGATCAACGAGCGCGCTCGCACCCAGGGCTTTCGCGTTGACGCGCGCGGGCCACGTGAGTTTGCGCCTTACCTCAAAGATGAAATCGAGCGCTGGGGCCGCATCATCACCGTGGCGAAGATTCAGGCCGACTGAATGCCCGGTTAACGTGGCAAGCCGGGCGTAAACCGAACTCAGCGACGCGCTTTTCGCGCCGCCGTACTGCCGCGCTCAACCAGGCTCCAAGGCACCGCTTGGCCGGCCACTGGCTGGTGCGTGAGGCCTGATGCTTGCAACTGAGCCAGCAAAGTGGCCGCCGTCTCGTGGCCAATCTCGTAGCGTGGTGGCCGCACGCTGGTGACGCCCTGGCCCAACTGCCGGCTCAAGGGGAAGTCACCAAAGCCCATCAACGCCACCTGGCCCGGCACCTTCACGCCGCGCGCCTGGGCTTCCAGCCAGGCGCCGCAGGCCAGGTGGTCGTTGGCGAAGGCGATGGCGTCCACCTTTGGCCGCCCGCGGGCATCGAGCAGGCCGCCCAAGGCGGCGCGGCCGGCATCGAAGGCGTCGCCCGGTGGCGCGGTGACGGCCAGCGCGGTGGCGCCGCGTGTGCGCGCCGCGACCATGAAGGCCTGGCCGCGTTCATGCGCGCGGTAGTCGTCGGCCACGCCGGTGTCCACATAGGCCAGGCGCTGGTGGCCGGCGTCGGCCAGGTGTTGCGCCATGGCCCGGCCCACTTCGGCGTGGTTGAAACCCACCTGGGTGAATTCGGCGGCGCGGGGTTGCCAGTCCCACATCTCCACGATCGGCGTGCCGGCTTGCACGGCGGCGCGCAGCAGTGCGCGCGCCGCGGGCGTGTGGTGGCGGCCGGTCACGGCCAGCGCGTCGGGCGACCAAGCGAGCACGGCACGCACCTGCTCTTCTTCACGCGCTTGTGAATAGCCCGTGGCCGCCAACAGCAATTCATAGCCGGCGCTTTGCAGGCCCTCGGCCAGGCCTTGCACGGTTTCGGCGAACACCGAATTGGCCAGCGAGGGCACGATGGCCGCCACCATGCGCGAACGCCCGCTGGCCAGCATGCCGGCCTGCTTGTTGGGGAGGTAGGCGTGCTCGGCCAAGGCCTGGGCGATGCGCTGCGCCGTGGCGCTGGCCACCTTGTGCGGCTCGCGCAGGTAGCGCGACACCGTGATCTTGGTCACCCCCGCAGCCTGTGCCACGTCTTCGAGCGTGACGCGGCCATGGCCGCGGCGAGCGCGCGCGGCCAGGGGTCGATCAGAGGGGTCGATTTGCTGCATGGCAATACGGCAACGCATCAGGGAAGCGCCGGATGGTGCCGCCTGGTGTGGCGCCATACGATCACGCTTATGTTACCGCTAACATCACCTCGCGCACCATGACAACGCCGCTGCGCACTTTGAGAAGCCTGCGCAGCCGCCGCTGGTTCACGGCCAACGGCATGCGCGCCTTCGCGCACCGCCAGCGCATGCAGCAAATGGGCCTGCGCCGCGAAGACGTGATGGCCAAACCCATCGTGGCCATCATCAACACCTGGAGCGACCTCTCGCCCTGCCATGCGCATTTGCGCGAGCGCGCTGAAGCCATCAAGAAAGGCGTGCTCATGGCCGGCGGCATGCCCTTCGAGCTGCCCGCCATGAGCCTGGGCGAAGTGATGGTCAAGCCCACCACGATGCTCTATCGCAACTTGCTGGCCATGGAGGTGGAAGAGCTGCTGCGCTCGCACCCGGTCGATGGCGTGGTGCTGCTGGCCGGCTGCGACAAGACCACTCCGGGCACGTTGATGGGCGCCATCAGCATGGGCCTGCCCACGCTGTTTTGCAGCGCCGGGCCGATGCTGAATGACCGCCATGTGAAGGGCGGCCACACGCGGCGCATTGGTGCGGGCACGCACACGCGCATGTTCTGGGATGAATACCAGGCCGGCGCGATCACAGACGCCGAATGGGTGCAGCTCGAAGCCAAGATGACGCGCTCGCCCGGCACCTGCAACACCATGGGCACGGCCAGCACCATGACCGCGCTGGTGGAAGCGCTCGGCCTGGCCTTGCCGGGCAGCACGTCGATTCCCGCCATGGACGCTGCGCACACGCGCATGGCCACGAGCTGCGGCGAACGCATCGTGCAAATGATCTTCGAAGACCTCACCCCAGCGCGGCTGCTCACGCGCGGCGCGTTCCTGAATGCGGCGGCCGTGCAGATGGCGCTGGGCGGCTCCACCAATGCCGCGGTGCACATCATTGCCCTGGCGCGGCGCGCTGGCGTGGCCTTCACGCTGGATGATCTGGATGCCGTGGGCCGCCAGGTGCCGGTGCTGGCCAACCTGTTCCCCAGCGGTGAATTCCTGATGGAGGACTTTTATTACGCGGGTGGCCTGCCGGCCTTGATGTCGCGGCTCACAAACACGTTATCGCTCGATGAACTCACGGCCTCCGGCCGCACCTGGCGCACCGAACTGCACGGCCGCGAGGTGCTCGACCCGCAAGTCATTCGCCCGCTGGACCAGCCGGTCAGCCCGAACGCGCTGGCCGTGCTGCGCGGCAACCTGGCGCCTGAAGGCGCGGTGATGAAGCCTTCGGCCGCCGAGCCGCGCTTCCTGCAACACCGTGGCCGCGCCCTGGTGTTCGACAGCCAGCCCGAGATGCTGGCCGCGCTGGCCGACCCCGAGCTGGATTGCGACGAGAACACCGTGCTCGTGCTGCGCAACGCCGGCCCGGTGGGTGCGCCGGGCATGCCTGAATGGGGCGCGCTGCCGATCCCGCACAAGCTGCTGCAACGCGGCGTGCGCGACATGCTGCGGCTTTCAGATGCGCGCATGAGCGGCACGCACTACGGCGCTTGCGTGCTGCACATCGCGCCCGAATCTGCCGTGGGCGGCCCGCTGGCTTTGGTGCGCAGCGGCGACGAAATCGAACTCGATGTGGCCGCGCGGCGCCTGCACCTGCATGTTAATGATGCCGAACTCGCCACCCGCCGCGCGGCGTGGCGTGCCCCCGCGCCCACGCCGGCGCGCGGCTATGTGCGTTTGTACAAAGAGCATGTGACCCAGGCCCACGAGGGCTGTGATTTCGATTTTCTTCAGGGCAACGACCCAACCCCGGAACCGGACATCTTTTGACGCTGCCCGGCCTCACCGTTCATACCAGGAGACACCCATGACCGCATCGCGCAAAACCTCTCTTCACAGGCCCCACCGCCTGCACCTGCTGGCCCTGGCCGCCTTTGCCGCCACCGCCGCGCAAGCCCAGCAAGCGCCCGCGCCCGACACCGGCAAGCTCGAAACCGTGGTCATCACTGCCACCAAGCGCGCGCAGCCGCTGCAAAGCACGCCCATCGCCGTCTCAGTGGTCACCGGTGCGCAGCTTGAAGAGTCGAACCTGAACAACCTGTCCACCATCGTGCAGCAGATTCCCACGGTGAACTTCCGCACCAATGCGTCGAACAAGGATTCGGCGCTGTTCATTCGCGGCGTGGGCACCATTTCCACCTCGCCCGGGGTGGAGCCCACGGTGTCGTTGGTGCTTGACGGTGTGGTCACCGCCCGCCCGGGCCAGGCCACGCTCGACCTGGTGGAGGTCGACCGCATTGAAGTGCTGCGCGGCCCGCAAGGCACCTTGTTCGGCAAGAACTCGTCGGCCGGCGTGGTGAACATCGTCACCCGTGCGCCGGGCAAGAAGACTGAGGGCTATATCGACCTGTCGGCCTACCAAGGCGGCGAACACCGCGTGCGCGCCGGCTTGTCGGGCGAACTCTCGCCCAACACGGTGCGCGGCTCGCTGTCGGTGATGGAAGCCAAGTTCAACGGCAACGTGACGAATGTGTTTGACGGCAGCAAGGTCAACGGCTACGACCGCCAGGGCATTCGCGGCCGGCTCGACATCACCCCCACCAAAGACCTGAAGATCACGCTGATTGCCGACCATTCCAAGGCGCTCGACGACACACCCACCGGCGTGTCTTACGCCACCGATGTGCACACCTTCCCCACCAACGCTACCACTGCCAACCCACTGTTTGCCGCAGCGGTGGCGCCCGTGGTGCCCTCGCCCACCAACCGGCAAATCAATAGCGACATGCACACCCGCGTGGCCGACAAAAACCAGGGCTTGTCTGCGCAAGTGGATTGGACGCTGGGCGACATGCAGCTCACCTCCATCACCGCGCAGCGCAAGTGGAAGAACACGCAGTTCCAGGATCAAGACCGCCTGAGCACGGTGTACCGGCAGTTCAACCAGACCGCCGACCGCGGCGACCTGGACTTCACCCAAACCTCGCAGGAACTGCGCGTGGCTTCCACGCGCAAGCAGTTCATCGAATACGTGGCCGGCCTGTATTACTTCGAGGGCAAGAACGATGAGCAATACCGCCGTGATGTGACGCGCTGCCCCACCACCACCGCGGCCGCGCTGCCGTCTGGCCTGGTGCCGTGTTCAGCCGGCACCACCACCACCGACAACGGCGTGGCCACCTATGGCGTGCGCAGCAAGAGCAAGGCCGTGTTCGGCGAAAGCACCTGGAACTTCAGCGACACGCTGCGCGGCATCACCGGCCTGCGCTTCACGCAAGACGATTTGTCGTACTACCACGGCCGCGTGGCCAGCGCCGCGGGCATTCCGGGCGTGGGCGCCACGCGCGCCACGGTGAACGGCAGCACACGCGAAAACGCGGTGTCGGGCCGCATCGGGCCGCAGTTCGAGTTTTCCAAAGACATGATGGCCTACGCCACCTATTCACGCGGCTACAAGGGCCCGGCCTACAACGTGTTCTTCAACATGTCGCCCACGCAAGACAACGTCTTGGCGCCGGAGAAGAGCGAGTCGTATGAAGTGGGCCTGAAGACCGAACTGCTCGACAAACGCCTGCGCCTGAACCTGGCCGCGTTCCAGACTGATTACGACGGCTACCAGGCCAACGTGCCCGACCTGGTGAACGGCGTCATCGTCACCCGGCTCATCAACGCCGGCAAGGTGTCGACCAAAGGTGTGGAGATCGACCTCACCGCCCGCGTCACGCCTAACTTCACGGTGAATGCCGGCGTGGCCAACATCCTGGCCCGTGTGAAGGCCTTCGCCTGCCCGGTGGGTGCGGCCGCGAGTTGCGACATCAACGGCAAGCCGCTGCCGTTCTCGCCCGACTGGAAGGCCAGCTTGCGCGTGAAGTATTCGCAGCCTTTGTCAGGTGGCCTGAGCATCGACTATGGCGCCGACGCGAGCTGGCAAACCCGCACCAATTTCGACTTGCAACAGCAGCCTGATTCGTTCCAGTCTGAATACACCATCATCAACGCCTCGATCGCGTTGCAAAGCACGGCCGGCTGGCGCCTGGCGCTGGTGGGCAAGAACCTCACCGACCAGTCTTACGCCAGCTTCATCCAAAGCTCGGGCAACCACATCAACCGCTATGTGCCGCGTGATGACAAGCGCTACTTCGGCGTCAACTTCCGCTACGACTTCTAAACCGCCATGAATGCCTTCAAGCAACTGCTGGCGGGCGCCGGCGCGGTGCCGCCCCTGGGCACCTGGGTGATGTCGGCCAGCTCGCTGGTGGCCGAGGCCATGGGCCATGTCGGCTTCGACTTCGGCGTGGTCGACATGGAACACACGCCGCTTGACTTGACCACCGTGGTGCACATGCTGCAAGCCATCGCCGGCACACGCATGGTGCCCATCGTGCGCGTGCCCTGGAATGACGCGGTGGCCATGAAGCGGGTGCTCGACCTGGGCGCCACCACGCTGCTCGTGCCCTTCGTGCAAAACGCCGAAGAGGCCGCGCGCGCGGTGGGCGCGGTGCGCTACCCGCCTGACGGCTGGCGCGGCATGGCGGGCATGAGCCGCGCCTCGCGCTTCGGCACCACGCCCGACTACCTGACCACCGCCAACACCGGCGTGTCCGTCATCCTGCAGCTTGAAACACCGCAGGCCGTGGCGCAGCTCGAAGCCATTGCCGCGGTACCGGGCGTGGCCGCGCTGTTCATGGGGCCGGGCGATCTTTCGGCCAGCATGGGCTTGCCGGGCAAGCTCACCCACCCCGATGTGATGGCGGTGATGGCTGACGCCGCGCGCCGCTGCCGCACTGTCGGCATGCCGGTGGGCACGGTGGGCGGCACGCCCGAAGTGGTGGGCCAGTATCGCGCCATGGGGTATGACTTCGTGGCCATTGCGTCAGACATGGGTTTGATGATGCGTGCGGCGCAAGCTGCGCTGGTGGCGCTGCGGGCGCAAGTGATCGCGCCGGCTGTAGCACCAAACAGCGCACCAAACAGCGCACCAAACAGCGCACCAAGCAGCACACCAAGCAGCACACCAGGCAACCCACCGGGCTACTGACGTGGCGCAGGTCGATCTGCACGGTGTGACCAAGTCTTACGACGGCAAGACGCGGGTCATCCACGGCATCGACCTGAGCATCGGCCACGGCGAGTTCGTCGTTTTCGTCGGCCCCTCAGGCTGCGGCAAGAGCACGCTGCTGCGCATGATTGCCGGGCTGGAACCCATCACCAGCGGTGAGGTGCGCATTGCCGGCGAAGTGGTGAACGACAAACCGCCCCGTGCACGCGACATCGCCATGGTGTTCCAAGACTATGCGCTGTACCCGCACAAAACCTTGTTCGAGAACATGGCCTTCGGCTTGCGTTTGCGCAAAACCCCGCAGGCCGAGATTGACCAGCGCGTGATTGAGGCCGCGGCCTTGTTGAAGATTGAACACCTGCTGCAACGCAAGCCGCGTGAACTCTCGGGTGGGCAACGCCAGCGCGTGGCCATTGGCCGCGCCATCGTGCGCCAGCCCAAGGTGTTCTTGTTCGACGAGCCTTTGTCGAACCTCGACGCGCAGTTGCGCAACGAGATGCGCACCGAAATCAAACGCCTGCACCAGCGCCTGGGCGCCACCATCATTTACGTCACGCATGACCAGACCGAGGCCATGACCCTGGCCGACCGCATTTGCGTGCTGCAAGCCGGCAGCAAGATCCAGTACGACACGCCCGACGCCGTGTACAACCGGCCGGCCGCATTGTTCGTGGCGGGTTTCATCGGCGCGCCCGCCATGAACCTGGTGCCGTGCCACGCAAGTGGCGGTTATGCGGGCGTCGGGCCCTTGCGTCTGGCGCTGCCGCAGCACCTGGCGGGCCACAGCGGGGCCTTCACCCTGGGCCTGCGGCCCGAACACCTCACGCTTGCGCGCCAGGATGATCTCGACCAGGAATTGCCCGCCAGCTTGAGCCTGGTGGAGCCGCTCGGCGCCGAAACCTTGATCACCCTGCAAGTGGGCGATGCTGAGATGATGGCGCGCGTGAGCGCCACGTTCCACCAAAGCGTGGGCAGCGCGTTGAACGTGTATCTGAACGCCAAACACCTGCACCTGTTTGACCGCGACGACGGCCGTTCGTTGGCGCATTGATGGAGACTGCAATGAGCACCAAGCACTGGATCACGACCCTCGCGCTGGCCACGGCACTGTTCACCCAAAGCGCCATCGCGCAGACCACGCTGCGCGTCTTTTCAGGCGGCCAGAACCAGCGGCCCGACCTGATGCGCAAGCTGTTCGACCAATACGAAACGGCCAACCCGGGCTTGAAGATCCAGATCGAAACCGGCGGCGCCACGTCGGAATTGCAGCGCCAGTACCTCAGCACCGTGCTGAACGCCAAAGACCCGGCGATCGACATCTTTCTCATCGACATCGTCAACCCGGCGCAGTACTTTGGCGCCGGCTGGCTGGAGCCGCTGGATGCCTATGTCGGCGCACCGGCCACGGCGCTGAAGGCGTACTTGCCGGTGTACATGACTTCGAACGTGGTCAAAGGCAAGGTCGCCGCCCTGCCCGGCTTTGCCGACGCCATGTTCATGTATTACCGCAAAGACCTGCTTGAGAAGCACAAGCTGCCCGAGCCCAAGACCTGGGACGAGCTGGCCAGCACGCCGCAAAAAATCCAGCAGGCAGAAGGTGACGTCAACCTGCAAGGCTTGAGCATCCAGGGCGCGCCGATTGAAGGCGCGGTGTGCACCTTCCTGCTGCCCTACTGGAGCCAGGGCAAGGAGTTCAATGACGCGGCCGGCAAGATGACGCTGGATAAAGCGGCCGCCACCAAGGGGCTGCAACAGTGGCTGAGCATGGTGGACCAAGGCGTGATCAAGAAGAACGTGGCCGAGGTGAAGACGCCCGACACGGTGAACGAGTTCAAGGCCGGCCAGGTGGTCTTCGCCATCAACTGGAGCTGGGCCTGGGATCGTTTCAAGGACGACGCTGACAGCAAGGTCAAAGGCAAGGTCGGCGTGATGGCCCTGCCCACCATGGCCGGCGGCAAGAGCGCCACCTGCATTGGCGGCTGGCAATGGGCGGTCAGCGCCTTCAGCAAACACAAACCTGCAGCGGCCAAGCTGGTGGCCCACCTGGCGGGCAAGGAGGCCAGCCGTTTTCTCGCTGTTGAAGGCGCCTTGCTGCCCACTTATGCCGACGTGTACACCGACGCCGCGGTGTTGAGAGAAGTGCCCTGGTTCAAAGACGCCGCCGCGGTGGTGAACTTCGGCCGCAGCCGGCCGATGAGCGAGCGCTACGGCGAGGTCAGCGACACCATCCGCACCACCACCAGCGCCGTGCTGGCACGCACCAAGAAGCCCGATGAAGGCGTGGCCGAGATCGAAGCGCGGCTGGCTAGGGTGATGCGCTGAGAGCCTGGGATCAACCGTGGCACAAAGCGGCTGGCTGGAAAAGCTGCGCGATCCCAGCGAGAAAACGCTCGCCATCGTGCTGCTCGTACCCGCCTTCGCGCTGCTGGCGCTGATCGTGGCCTACCCCATCGCCAAGCTGATCTGGAACAGCTTCTTCGACCTGCGCCTGTCAGGCGGCGCTGAAGGCTTGAAGTTCCTGGGCCTGCAAAACTACGCCGACGCGCTGCACGACAAAGACTTCTGGAACGCCGCCAGGAACACGCTGCTCATCACGCTGATCACCGTGCCCGGCGCGCTGGTGTTGGGCCTGGGGCTGGCCATGCTGGCTAACCTGCCGTTCAAGCGGCAGTGGCCGGTGCGCCTGGCCTTGCTGCTGCCCTGGGCGCTGCCGCTGAGCTTCGTGGGCCTGATCTTTGCCTGGTTCTTCCACACGGAATACGGTGTGGTCAACGATGTGTTGCGCCGCTTCGGCGCCGCGGAATCCACCATGTGGCTGCTCACGCCCAGCTATGCCTTTGCCGCCATCTGCGCGGCCATCATCTGGAAGACGTCTTCCTTCATGGCGCTGATCTTGCTGGCCGGCTTGCAGATGATTCCGCGCTCGCTGTACGAAGCCGCTGAGGTTGACGGCGCCAGCAAGTGGCAGCAGTTCTGCCAGGTCACCCTGCCCATGCTCATGCCCAGCATCATCGTGGCGCTGATCTTTCGCACCATCACCGCGCTGCAAACCTTCGACATCCCGTACACCATGACCAAAGGCGGCCCGGGCAACGCCACTGAAACCCTGGCCATGCTGATCCACAAGACCACCATCGAATACCTCGACGTGGGCTACGGCTCCACGCTGGCGGTGTTCATGTTCCTGCTGTCGCTGGTGGTCACGGCGGTGTACCTGCGGCGCATTGGCCGGGAATGATGGGCCCCATATACAGCGCCAGAAACCTGCGCCTGCTGGCCGCCGCGCTGGTGGTGATGAACGGCTTTTTCCCGGCCCTGTGGATCTTGCTCACCTCGCTGAAGACCGACACCGAACTGGTGCGCAAGCCCATCACCTGGTGGCCGGCCGATGCCACGCTGGGCAACTATGTGCAGGCGTTCACTGACCAGCCGCTGCTTCGCTACATGGCCAACAGCCTCGTCGTGGCGCTGCTGGCCACCGTGTGCTCACTCATCGTCTCAAGCGGCGCCGCCTACGCCATTGCGCGGCTGAACCTCAAGCACCGCCAGCTCATCCTCACCGCCATCGTGGCCTCGAGCATGTTCCCGCTGGTCACGCTGCTGGTGCCCATTTTCGAAACCCTGCGCAGCCTGAACCTGCTCAACACCTACACCGCGCTGGTGCTGCCGTATGTGGTGCTGAACCTGCCGGTGTGCACACTGGTGCTGGTGAGCTTCTTCCAGAGCATTCCGCGCGACCTGGAAAACGCCGCCATGATCGACGGCTGCACGCGCCTGGGCGCGCTGGTGCGCGTGGTGCTGCCGCTGGCCGCGCCGGGCGTGTTCACCGCCGGCATCCTGGCCTTCGTGAATGCCTGGGACGAGTTCTTGCTGGCGCTGAGCCTGAACAGCAGCGCCAGCATGCGCACGCTGCCCGTGGGCATCACGCTGTACCAGGGTGAGTTCAGCTTTCCCTGGCCCATCATCTCGGCCGCGCTCATCGTGGCCATCGTGCCGGTGGCGGTTCTGATCGCCTTGTTCCAGGAGCGCGTGGTGGGTGGCCTCACGCAAGGCGGTTTGAAAGGCTAGCCATGATTCGCTACGGCATCATCGGTTGCGGCAGCATGGGCCGCGAGCACATCGAGAACCTGCGCGCAATGGGCGGGACAAAGGTCACGGCGATTGCCGACCCGACGCTCGCCAGCCGCGAGCAGGCAGCGGCCATCG
>JANMYI010000723.1:0-4156 GCA_031381955.1 Burkholderiales bacterium | reverse complement strand
GCTGGTGGCGGGACTGTAGGCGCGCCACTTGATGCCCTTCAGGTCGGCCGCACTGGCCAGCGGCTTCTTGCTGTAGATGCCCTGCGGCGGCCACGGCACGGCGTACAGCGCCATCAGGCCTTGTTCGGCCAGCTTCTTGTCGAAGAAGGGCCGCTGCGCCTGCCACAGCTTGACCGATTCATCCCAGCTATCGGCCAGGAAAGGCAGGGCGTCGGCGCCGAAAAGTTGCCATTCGTTCGAGAAGTTAGAGATCAGCACCTCGCCGATCTGCGCCTGGCCGCCTTGCACCGCGCGTTTGATCTCGGGTGCCTTGAACAGCGACGCGCCGGCGTGCACGGTGATCTTGAGCTTGCCGGCGGTGGCCTTGTCCACATCGTTGGCAAAGTCGACCAGGTTGATGGAGTGGAAGTTAGTGGCAGGATAGGCCGCGGGCAGGTCCCACTTGGTCTGGGCCTGGGCGGCAGCGGCGGCGGCCAGCAACGTGGCCGCGGTGAGCAGAGTGGGCAACAGTTTCACGGGGTCTCCTGAAAGCAGGTGAGGGGCGAATAAAACGCGCAGCATGAGGGCGCGGCAGGCGGGCGTTCATCGGGGTTTGCCTTAGTGTGTGCAAAGGCCTGGCGTGGCCGGCGCGGGCAAGAGGTGCGCGTGCGCCCGGGGTCATTCGGATAAATTCGGGCGAGGTCTTAAACGATGCCCGTACACACCGCCCGCCACCACGCGCCCAACGCATGCGCCGCGCAAGGCACGCCCCGGGCCGCTTGCGTAACCGCCGCAGCCAGGTGATGAAAGCATTTCTCGGCGTGCTGATGCTCGACACTCGCTTCCCGCGGCCGACGGGTGACGCGGGCAACCCGGCCAGTTTCAGCATGCCGGTGCGCTTTGTGCGGGTGCAAGGTGCCACGCCGCAGCGCGTGGTGCGCCAGGGCGATGCGGCCTTGCTGCAAGCCTTTATCGCCGCGGCGCGTGAATTGGCCAACCAGGGCGCGCGCGCCATCACCACGAGCTGTGGCTTCCTGATTGCGCACCAGGTGGCGCTGCAGACGGCCGTGAACGTGCCGGTGTGGACGTCGAGCCTGCTCAAGTTGCCCGAGTTGGCGCGCCCTGGGGTGGTCACGGTCGATGCCGAGTCGCTGCGGCCGGCCCACTTGCGCGCCGCCGGTGCGACCGTTTCAACGCCGGTGGAGGGCCTGGCATCGGGTTGCTCGTTCCAGCGCACGCTGCTTGAAGACCTGCCCACCCTCGATGCTGCACAGGCCGAACATGAAGTGGTAGCCGCCGCGCAGCGCCTGGTGCAGCGCCACCCTGAACTGGATTCACTGGTGCTGGAATGCACCAACATGCCGCCCTATGCCGCTGCCCTGGCGCGCGCCACGGGCTTGCCGGTTCACCACTTGTTGACGCTCGTTCACGAGCGCTGGAATGCCCTATGAACACGCACACGCGCTGGCAGTTTTGGGTCGACCGCGGCGGCACCTTCACCGACGTGGTGGGCCGTGCGCCCGACGGTGCCTTGCACACCCTCAAGCTGCTGAGCGAAAACCCCGGGCAGTACGCTGATGCCGCCGTTGAAGGCATGCGCCGCCTGCTCGGCTTGGCGCCAGGCGAACCGATCACGCCGGCCCAGGTGGAATGCGTGAAGATGGGCACCACGGTGGCCACCAATGCCCTGCTCGAACGCAAGGGCGACCGCACCCTGCTGGTCACCACGCGCGGCTTTCGTGATGCCTTGCGCATTGCCTACCAGGCGCGGCCGCGTTTGTTCGAGCGCCACATCGTGCTGCCCGAGTTGCTGTACGAACAAGTCATCGAGGCCGACGAGCGCATGGGCGCGCACGGCGAGCTGATTCAGGCCTTCGATGCGGTCAGCCTGGAGCCCAAACTTCAAGCTGCATACGACAACGGCATCCGCGCCTGCGCCATCGTCTTCATGCACGCTTACCGTTACCCCGCGCACGAGGCCGCGGCGGCCGATCTGGCGCGGCGCATCGGCTTCACGCAGGTGAGCGCCTCAAACGAAGTCAGCCCCTTGATGAAGCTGGTGTCGCGCGGCGACACCACGGTGGTCGACGCCTACCTGAGCCCCATCTTGCGCCGCTACGTGGAGCAGGTGGCCACGCAGATGCCGGGCGTGCCGCTGTACTTCATGCAAAGCTCGGGTGGCCTGACGCAGGCGCAGCGTTTTCAGGGCAAGGACGCGATTCTTTCCGGCCCGGCCGGCGGCATCGTGGGCATGGTGCGCACGGCGCTGGCGGCGGGCCTGCACAAGGTGATCGGCTTCGACATGGGCGGCACCAGCACCGACGTGAGCCACTACGCCGGCGAGTTCGAGCGCGCCTTTGAAACCCAGGTGGCGGGCGTGCGCATGCGTGCGCCCATGATGAGCATCCACACCGTGGCCGCGGGCGGCGGCTCGCTGTTGCAGTTTGACGGCGCGCGCCTGCGCGTGGGGCCACAGAGCGCCGGTGCCAACCCCGGGCCGGCCTGCTACCGCCGCGGCGGGCCCTTGACGGTGACCGATGCCAACGTGCTGCTCGGCCGGCTGCAAGGGCCGTGGTTCCCCAAGGTGTTCGGCCCGGCGGGCAACGAAGCGCTGGATCGTGATGTGGTGGTGGCCAAGTTCGAAACCCTGGCGCTGCAGGTGAGCCAACGCAGCGCCGCGGCCGCCACACCTGAAGCGTTAGCCGGCGGCTTCTTGCGCATCGCCGTGCAGAACATGGCCAACGCTATCAAGCGCATTTCGGTGGCACGCGGGTATGACGTCACCCAATACGCCCTGCAATGTTTCGGCGGTGCGGGCGGCCAGCATGCCTGCGGCGTGGCCGACGCACTGGGCATGAGCCGCGTCTTCATCCACCCCCTGGCCGGCGTGCTCAGCGCCTATGGCATGGGCCTGGCCGACCAGACGGCCATGCGTGAAGCCGCACTGGAGTTGCCGCTAAGCGATGCCGGCCTGGCGCAAGCGAATGCGCGGCTGAACGAATTGGGCGCGGCGGCCACCCAGGCCTTGCTGGATCAAGGCCTGCCGGTGCAAAACATGCAGTTGCACCGGCGCTTGCATGTGCGCTACCAGGGCACCGACACCGCGCTGGTGGTGCCAACGCAAGACCTGGCCGCCACCACGCAGGCGTTTGAAGCCGCCTATCGCCAGCGCTTCGCCTTCCTGATGCCGGGGCGCGCCCTGGTGATCGAAGCCGTGTCGGTGGAAGCAGTGAGCCCGGGTGGATCGTTCGATGTGCCAACGGCGGCCAACGATGCCCAACCGCACCAACCGCAGGCGCAAGCCAGCGTGCGCTTGTATGGTGACGACTGGCTGGATGCCGGCCTGCATCAACGCGAAACCTTGTTGCCGGGCGCGCAGATCAACGGCCCCGCGGTGATCGCCGAGCGCAACGCCACCACCGTGGTGGAACCCGGCTGGCAAGCGCGCGTGCTGGGCGGCGGTGCACTGCTGCTGCAACGCGTGTTGCCGCGCGCCACCCAGCATGCCGTGGGCACCGCGGCCGACCCGGTGATGCTGGAGATCTTCAACAACCTGTTCATGAACATCGCCGAGCAAATGGGCCTGGCGCTGCAGAACACGGCGCATTCGGTGAACATCAAGGAGCGGCTGGATTTCTCTTGTGCGCTGTTCGATGAACAAGGCCAGCTCATCGCCAACGCGCCGCACATGCCGGTGCATTTGGGTTCGATGAGCGAGTCGATCAAGTGCGTGATCGCGCGCAACCCGGCCATGCAGCCGGGTGATGTGATCATGCTCAACGACCCCTACAACGGTGGCACGCATCTTCCTGATGTGACGGTGGTCACACCTGTGACCATGAACCCGGGCGACGCTGCACCCAGCTTCTACGTGGCCAGCCGCGGCCACCATGCCGACATTGGCGGCACCACGCCGGGTTCGATGCCGCCGTTCTCAAAGACCATCGCCGAAGAAGGCGTGCTGTTCGACAACTTCCTGCTCGTGCGCGGCGGCCAGATGCGCGAGGCGGCGCTGTTCGAGCGATTGCGCAGCGGTGCGTACCCGGCGCGCAACCCGCAGCAGACCACGGCAGACTTGCGCGCGCAAATTGCGGCCAATCAAAAGGGCGTGGAAGAGTTGATCGCCATGGTGGCGCAGTTTGGCCGCAGCACCGTGGCGGCCTACATGAAACATGTG
>JANMYI010000629.1:0-7695 GCA_031381955.1 Burkholderiales bacterium | reverse complement strand
CTGAGTCACGCCGGCGGCGCGCCACGAAACCCAGTGCCAGCAAGCCCATGGCCATCAGCGCGTAGGTTTGAGGCTCAGGTATCGCCACAGCCACCTCCACCGTCAGCGGCGTCATCGTGCCGGTGAATGAGCCTGCGGCAGAGAAGGTCAGGCCGGTGATGAAGGCCGTGGCGTTGGCGGGGTCGAGCATGGCCGATGTTTCGATGCCGGTCACGTCGAACGCGCCCACGCCGCCTTCGGGAAAGAAGAACTGCACGCCTTGGTCGAGCGACACCGACTGCGACCCGGCCAGGGTGCTGAAGCTCAGCGTGTACTTGCCGTCGCCAATGTTGGGCAGCAGGACCGATCTGAAATTCGGGTCGCCCGCGCCAATGGCGTACTTGTAGCCGATGGCCACCAGCGGGTCGATGAAGGTTGTGCTCGATGGCCCAACGCTTGCAACCGAGAAGTTGTAAACGCCTGCATCAACGGTGGGCAAGTGCACGGACAGCGGTGCCCCGGCAGCCAGCGGCGTGAAGGCGAAGTAGGAATTCGAGCGGCGCAGGATCTGCGCGTTGCTGTTGGTGAAGGGCACATCACCGCGCGTGTCGATCAACTGGAAGTTGATGGTGTAGTTGCCGCCCGTGGCCAAGGTCAGGCCGCTGCTCAGCGTGCCCGGCAGCGCGTACGAACCCGCAGTGGGGCTGACAGCCACGCTGTGGATGATGTCCACCGCGCCCGTCAGCGCGTTCACTTTGCTTTTGTCGAATACCTGAACCCGCACGCCATCGGGCGTGAAGCCACCCGGGATGACCCAAGAGATGGTGGGTGTGCTGCCCGTGCCGCTGATGGTGACCGAAACCGGAAACGGCACCTTCTGCTCGGCGCCGAACAAGGTGGGCGTGGCCACCGACAAGGTGTCGGCACCGCGCACGAAGTTCAGGCTCCAGGCACCCAGACGATCGGCTGAAAACGCCGGCGCGCGGCTGCAAAAATTCAGATCCACCGTCAGCGGGCTGCATGGAAATGGGGTGGCGTTGAAGCCGGTGGGCGCGTACAGGTAGCCCATCGAGACGCCGGCCGAACCACCGGCAATATCGGCCCCGAACTGCACCCGGTCGCCGGGCGTCACGCTCACGTCATTGGCGCCGCGCGTGTCGCGAAAAATGTTGATGGTGTTGGGCACCAGCGAAATCGGCTGCGCCATGGCCCACGGCGCGACGGCGATCAAGGCGCCCATCGTGGCCAGCAGCGGCAAGGTGGGGGGCGGGTGCTTCATGATCATCCTCCTTCGGATTTGATATGTTGGAAGCCCAGCATAGACGGCAGCCCGGGAATCACCCTCCCTAGTTCGTGTGAGAAGCGGGCGGGACTTACCCGAAGTGCCGCCGCAGCAACTCCGCCAGCAACGCCAGGCTTTGCTCCAGCAGCGGCCCGCGCGCACGCTGCGCCGAAGTGGCCAACCACAGCTTGCTGCTCAAACCCGGGCGGCCCTTCTTGTCGCCAATCGGGCGGGCCTGCAACCGCGATTCATGTTCACTGCCGCGCAGGGCGTTCAGGCTCAGCACGGCGTGCATCTGGCCTTGCGCCGCCAGCTCCAGCATGGCGGCCACGCTTTCAATTTCCAGCGCCACACGGGCGCGCACACCCGCAGCGGCCATGGCTGCTTCCAACAGCATGCGGATGGAATGCGGCCGGCTGGGAATGACCAATTCACACTTGGCTAACTGTTCAAATGAGACGGCAGCGCCGATCAACCGCCGTGCGCCCGGCGCGCGGCGTGACACCAGGTACAAGGGCTCGTCGAGCACCGGCTGCAAGTCGATCAAGGGCGAGGGCGTGACGTTGTAGACCACCGCGCAATCGACCCGCCCGCTGGCCAGCCATTCCAGCGCGTAGGCGCTCAAGGTTTCCACCACGCTCAACTGCGCACCCGGGAAGCGCTCACGAAACGCCGCCACCAGCGGCGTGGTGAGCCTGCGCCCCACGGTGGGCGGCAGGGCCAGGGTGATGCGGCCGGTGGCGGCACCGCGCTGGGCCTCGAGGTCGAGGCGTGCGCGCTGCACCTGCTGCAAGATGCCGCGCGCATGCTCCAACAGGCGCTGCCCGGCCGGTGTGAGCGTGGCGCCGCGGCCGTTGCGCAGCAGCAGCGGCTGGCGCAGTTCCACTTCAAGCAAACGCACCTGGCGGCTCAATGCCGGCTGGGCCACGTGCAGCACGGCCGCGGCGCGCGTGAAGCCACCGAGTTCGGCCACCTGAACAAAGTATTCAAGCTGTTTGAGATCCATGCCGCAATTGAATATCTGCTAGACGAGCCATGCCGTTGATGAATGCTTGATCTTATTCAAGAATCCCCGCTCGACGCGCCGCGCCGGGCGTGCACGCCGGCAAAATCGCCAGCCCACCGAACCGCAGGGAGCCGCCCGTGATCATCGACTGCCATGGCCACTACACCACCGCACCCAAAGCGCTGGAAACCTGGCGCAACGCGCAAGTCGCCAGCATCAAGGATGCAGCCCTCAAGCCGCGCGTGGCGGACTTGAAGATCAGCGACGACGAGCTGCGCGAAACCATCGAATCAAATCAGCTCAAGCTGATGAAGGAACGCGGCAGCGACCTGACACTGTTCAGCCCGCGCGCCAGCTTCATGGCGCACCACATCGGCGACTTTGAAGTGAGCAGCACCTGGGCCGCCATCTGCAACGAGCTGTGCTACCGCGTGGCCCAACTCTTTCCGGCCCACTTCGTGCCCGTGGCCATGCTGCCGCAGAGCCCGGGCGTGGACCCGGCCAGCTGCATCCCCGAGCTGGTGAAGTGCGTGGAGCAATTCGGCAACGTGGGCATCAACCTCAACCCCGACCCTTCGGGCGGGCACTGGACCTCGCCCCCGCTCACCAACAAGCACTGGTACCCCATTTACGAGAAGATGGTGCAGTACGACATCCCGGCCATGGTGCATGTCAGCACCAGTTGCAACGCCTGCTTCCACACCACCGGCGCGCACTACATCAACGCCGACACCACGGCCTTCATGCAGATGCTGGAAGGCGACTTGTTCAAAGACTTCCCCACGCTGCGCTTCATCATCCCGCACGGTGGCGGCGCCGCGCCGTATCACTGGGGCCGGTACAAGGGCCTGGCGCAGATGCTGAAGAAGCCGCACATCAACGAGCACCTGCTGCACAACGTGTTTTTCGACACCTGCGTCTACCACCAGCCGGGCATTGACCTGCTGACCAAGGTGATCCCGATCAAGAACGTGATGTTCGCCAGCGAGATGATCGGCGCGGTGCGCGACATCAACCCCGACACCGGCTTCCAGTACGACGACACCAAGCGCTACATCGAGGCCGCGGCACTCACGCCCGCTGAGCGCCACGCCATTTACGAAGGCAATGCGCGGCGCGTGTTCCCGCTGCTGGATGCGCAACTCAAGAAAAGGGGTGTTTGATCATGTTCGAACTTGGAGTCGTCTATCGCAACATCACCCGAGCTGATGCGGCCGTGGCCGATGCGCTGGCGCCGCTGGGCCGCGCCACCGTGCACGAAGCCATGGGCCGGGTCGGCCTGATGCACACCTGTATGCGCCCCATCTATGCCGGTGCGCAGGTGTCGGGCACCGCCATCACCGTGCTCGTGCACCCGGGTGACAACTGGATGCTGCACGTGGCGGCCGAACAAATCCGCCCGGGCGATGTGGTGGTGGTGGCCTGCACCGCCGACAACACCGACGGCTTCTTCGGCGACCTGCTGGCCACCAGCTTCAAGGCCCGCGGCGCGCGCGCGCTGATCATTGATGCCGGCGTGCGCGATGTGAAGACCCTCACCGAAATGGGCTTCCCCGTCTGGAGCAAGGCCATCAGCAGCAAGGGCACGGTGAAGTCAACGCTCGGCTCGGTGAACATCCCGGTGGTTTGCGCCGGCATGTTGGTCACACCCGGCGATGTGGTGGTGGCCGATGATGACGGCGTGGTGGTGGTGCCGCGCGCCCTGGCCGCCAAGACGCTGGCCGCGGCCAGCGAGCGCGAGGCCAATGAAGGCGCCAAGCGCGCCAAGCTGGCCACCGGCATCCTGGGCCTGGACATGTACAACATGCGGCCGGGGCTTGAGAAGGCCGGCTTGCGCTACATCGACTGACCATGTCCGTTGCATTCATTGGTTATGGCGAAGTCGGCGCCACGCTGGCCGAAGACTTGCGTGCACAGGGCGTGGCGGTGCAGGCCTTCGACATCAAACTGCATACTGAAGCGGGCAACGCCATGCGCGCGCATGCCGTGCAGCACGGTGTGGCCATGGCGCAGTCGCATGCCGCGGCGGTGCAGCAAGCTGAACTGGTGCTGTCCACCGTCACCGCCAGCCAAGCCGTGCCCGTGGCGCAGGCCTGTGCGCCAGGGCTCAAGGCCGGCAGCTTCTTCCTCGACCTCAACTCCGCCTCGCCCGGCGCCAAGATCGCCGCGGCCGCGCTGGTGAACGCCACCGGGGCGCGCTATGTGGAAGGCGCGGTGATGACCTCGCTGCCGCCCTACCGCATCAAGGTGCCGCTGCTGCTGGGCGGGCCCGATGCGCAGGCGCTGTTGCCAAGACTTGTGGCGCTGGGCTTCAAGCCCCAGGTGGCGAGCGAAAGGCTTGGCGTGGCCTCGGCCACCAAGATGTGCCGCAGCGTGATGATCAAAGGGCTGGAAGCGATGGTCATTGAAAGCTTCACGGCGGCGCGTGCGTATGGCGTGGAAGACGCGGTCGTCGCGTCGCTGCAAGAAACCTTTCCCGGCATCGACTGGGAAAAGCAGGGCGCGTACTTTTTCCATCGCGTGATTGAACATGGCCGCCGGCGCAGTGAAGAGGTGTTTGAGGTGGCGCAAACCGTGCGCGATGCCGGACTGCAAGCCTTGAGTTCAACCGGCACCGCACAGCGCCAGGCCGAGATGGCCGATTGGGCCGATGCCGGCTGGTTTGGCGCCAAGGGCGAAACCGGCTTTGCGCGCAGCGCCAATTGGCGCGTGGAAGCTGATCGCATCCTGGCCCATTTGAAGAAAGCACGAGATGCCGTTTGAGAAAACCCCGGGTTGGATGGATTGGTATGCCGGCCCCACCAAGCCGCAGTTCACTTTGCCGCCGGGCAGCGTTGACGCGCATTGCCACGTCTTCGGCCCGGGGCACGAATTCCCCTACGCGCCCGAGCGCAAATACACGCCGTGTGATGCATCAAAGCAGCAGCTCTATGCGCTGCGCGACCACCTCGGCTTTGCCCGCAACGTGGTGGTTCAGGCCACCTGCCACGGCGCTGACAACCACGCCATGGTCGATGCCTGCACGGCATCCAACGGCAAGGCGCGCGGCGTGGCCACGGTGCGCCGCAGCGCCACAGATCGTGAGCTGCAAGCCATGCACGCTGCCGGTGTGCGCGGCGTGCGCTTCAATTTCGTGAAGCGTCTGGTCGACTTCACGCCCAAAGACGAGTTGATGGAAATTGCCGCGCGCATCAAGCCGTTGGGCTGGCATGTGGTGATCTACTTCGAGGCGGTGGACTTGCCCGAACTGTGGGACTTCTTCACTGCGCTGCCCACCACGGTGCTGGTTGATCACATGGGCCGGCCCGATGTGAGCTTGTCCGTTGCTGGGCCGCAGTTCCAACTCTTCGTCAAGCTTATGCGCGAGCACGACAACATCTGGAGCAAAGTAAGTTGCCCCGAACGTTTGAGCGTGGCCGGCCCGAGTGCGCTGAACGGCGAACGCGCGGCTTACCGCGACGTGGTGCCCTTCGCCAAGACCATCGTCGACACCTTCCCCGACCGCGTGTTGTGGGGCACCGATTGGCCGCACCCCAACCTCAAAGACCACATGCCCGACGACGGCCTGTTGGTCGACTTCATTCCCCACGTCGCCACCACGCCCGCGCTGCAACACAAGCTGCTGGTGGCCAACCCGATGAAGCTGTATTGGCCTGAAGAAGCTTGAACTGGAAAGACACGATGAACAGACTCTCACTCTTGACCTTGACCAGCCTGCTGGCCGCCTGCGCCGCACCCGGCCCGTTGAACTTGCCCTTGGCCGGCGCCGACGCGCAAGCCACTTGCACCGGCCTGCAAGGCGCCACGTTCAGCGCTGCCACCATGCTGCTGCCCAGCGGCGCAGCCAGCATTCACTCAGCCACTTGGCAAGCCGCCAGCGCCGTGGCTGTGGCAGAGCGCGCCAACACACCGGCCGCACGCATCACGCCGGCAGCACCAGCGTTTTGCAAGGTGCTCGGGCACATTGCGCCGTTCAGCGCGGGCGCGCCACCCATTAACTTCCAGGTCAACCTGCCGGCGCAGTGGAACGGCCGCAGCCTGCAATTTGGCGGCGGCGGCTTCAACGGCGTGCTCATCAGCGGCCAAGCCTTGCCGCCGGCCGCGCGCTTTGATGAGCCCGGCCCGCTGGCCAGCGGCTATGCCACGGTGGGCACCGATTCCGGCCACCAGAACAAGCCTGGTGAAGCGCCGCAGGCCTTTGCCGCGAACGACGAAGCCTTTGTGAACTTCGCCCACGCTTCGTACAAAAAGGTGCGCGAACTCTCGGTGGCCATCATGCAGCGGGCTTACGGCCGCGCGCCCGAGAAGTTGTACTTCATGGGCAGCAGCGAAGGCGGGCGCGAAGGCCTGACCATGGCGCAACGTTACCCCGAAGCCTTTGATGGCATCTTCAGCCGCGTGCCCGTGATCAATTGGACGGGCCTGATGCATATGAGCACCCGCGCCGGCCTGGTGACCATGGGCGACGCCTGGCTGCGCCCTGCGCAAGTGGGTCTGATGCACGACGCCGTGCTGGCAGCCTGTGATGCGCGCGACGGGCTGCAAGACGGCATCGTGTCCGACCCCGTGGGCTGCAAGCGGCAGTTCGATGTGGCCAGCCTGCGCTGCACGCCCAGCGCCGCGCCCGATGCCTGCTTGAACGAGGCGCAAATTCGCGCCGTGCTAACGATTCATTCGGCCTACCGCTTCCCGTTCGACCTGGCCAATGGCGTGAACACCTACCCCGGTTGGGGCATTTCGGGCGAGAACACGCCACCATCGGGCTCCACCGGCGGCTGGCGTGCCTGGACCATGGGTGCCTCGGCACCGACCCAGCCCGCCAAGCCTGACAACGCGATCAGCTGGTTCTACGGCAGCGGCGCGCTGCGCCACATCTTCGTGCGCGATGCAAACTTCGACGTGACGAAATACAAGCCCGAAGACCATGCCACACGTGTGCGCGAAGTCTCGGCCTTGATGGATTCCACCAACCCAGACTTGAGCGCTTTCCATGCCCGCGGCGGCAAGCTCATCGTCATGGAATACATGGCCGACTATGCGCAAAGCCCGTACGCCGGCATTCAATACGTTGAATCGGTGCAGGCACGCATGGGCCAGCCCACCGCGGCTCAGTTCCTGCGGCTTTACACCGTGCCCGGTGTGGACCATGTGGGCAGCGGCGCACCGGCCAATGTGAACATGCTGGCCACCTTGGCCGATTGGGTGGAACGCGGCAAGGCGCCCGCTGGCTTGACCGTGGTGGAGCAGATTGCGCAAGCCCCTTTCACGACCACGCGCGCGCGCCCGCTGTGCGAATGGCCGTTGCTGCCGCGCTACCAGGGCGGCGACGTTTACAGCGCCACCAGCTTTGCCTGCGCGCCTTGATGAGATTCCAACCATGGCCCTGAACAAACCCTATCTCGATGTGCCCGGCACCACCATCTTCGAT
>JANMYI010000586.1:0-5396 GCA_031381955.1 Burkholderiales bacterium | reverse complement strand
GGTGGCAGCGCCTGCGCCAACCATCCGCCAGACGCGCACCGGGTCGGCAATGTTCTTCACCGTCAGCTCGCCCTGGTCTTCGAAGCTCGCGGCGACCTTGCCCTTGACGGCACTGCGGATCGAATCCGACACGGTGATGCCACCCGGCTCGGCCAAGCCCTCCAGCCGCGCGGCGATGTTCACGCCGTCGCCATACACCGTGCCGTCGGCTTTCTCGATCACGTCGCCCAGGTGGATGCCGATGCGAAAGCGCATGCGCTGCTCGACCGGCACGCCGGCGGCGAGCGCTTCGACTTCGGCCTGCGCCTCAAGCGCGGCGCTGACGGCGCCACTGGCGGTGTCGAACACGGCCAACACCGAGTCGCCGGCCATGTCGATCACCCGGCCCTGCTGCGCCTTGATGTGCGTGCGGAACACCGCGCGCGCCGCGTCGAGTGCCGCGACGGTGGCCTTGTCGTCGATCGACATCAGCCGCGAATAGCCGGCTGCATCGGCGGCCAGGATGGCCGCCAGGCGTTGGCGCATGCCGGAGCCTTCCAACGGGTTCATCGCTCTGTTCAACCCGCGTCAGCCAAGCAAAGGCTGGTTGAGTTCAGTCTCGTAGCGGCTGGCATCAGGCCCCGACTCAGGCCCGCGCAGATAACATTCCCACAGGTTGGAGGAGCGCTGGTGGCCGGTGGCGGTGATCCAGGCCACGAACTCGCCCCAGCCTGCGCCGAGGCCTTCATAGCCACCGCGGTAAACCGTTCGCGCCACGCGCGTGGCGGGCAGCCTGCCGGGCACGACGCGGCCTTGCGGCATAACGTTTAATTTCACCGGCACGCTGATCTGAAAATCAAAGAACTCGCCCGGCCTTTGCAGGTGGTGGCTGAACCAGGGGCCGGCAACCGCCACGCCTTGCTCGGCCACGGTGGCCAACAGCTCGTTGATGCCCGGGCCCATGAACTGCATGATCTGCGCGGCGGGCACACGCAGCGGGATGTAGGCCGTGAGCTGCGCGGGGGTGGTGGTGAGGTGCGGGGTGTCGATCATGCTGGCCTCCTGTGCATCAACGTCAAACATTCGGCTGCGGTGGCCGCCGCGCCAGCAGTTCGGGAATCAAGGCTTCGTAAGCGGCCGCCACACGCAGCAAGGCGGCGTCGCCGCGCGGCTTGCCGATGAGTTGCAGCCCCATGGGCAAGGTGCCGCTGGCATCAAAACCGGCCGGCACGCTGATGGCGGGCAGGCCGGCCAGCGTGGCATAGGCCGTGCATTCCATCCAGCGGTGGTAGGTGTCCATGCTGCGTGTGCCGATGGTCTTGGGCCAATCCAGGCTCACATCAAAGGGCCACACTTGCGCCACCGGCAGGGCCAGCACATCGAAGCGCTCAAACAGCGTGAGCAAGTGTTGGTAGAAGTCGCTGCGCACGCGCGCGGCTTGCATGAATTCGTTGAACGTCAGGCTTTGAGCCTGGTCGTGTTCCCACAAGGCCTCGGGCTTGACCACTGCGCGCGCGCCAGGCCGTTGCAACACCGCGGCCACGTTCGGCGCCACCAGGGCACGGCGCCACACCAGCCAGGCCTGCCACAGCGCGTGGGCATCAAAGCCCAATGCAGCGGGCTCGATGTGCGCGCCGCCACCGGCCATCACCTGCAAGGCCTGTTCGCACACCGCCTTGATGCCGTCTTCCAGCGCCAGGTGCCCACCCAGGTCGCCCAGCCAGGCCACGCGCACACTGGACAGGCTGTCGTGCGGGCCGGGCATGAAGCCGCCAGCAGCCACTTCCAGCGACAGCGGTGCGCGCGGGTCGTGGCCAGCCTGGATCTCCAGCAGCCGTGCCAGGTCGCGCACGTTGCGCGCCATCGGGCCGTCCGTGCCGAGTTGGCTCACCCACAGCTCGGGCTTGGGATATGCGGGCACGCGGCCTTGGCTGGGGCGCAGGCCAAACACATGGTTCCAGCCGGCAGGGTTGCGCAGGCTGCCCATGAAGTCTGAGCCATCGGCCAGCGGCAGCATGCGCTGGGCCAACGCCACGGCCGCGCCGCCGCTGGAGCCACCCGCCGTGCGGCCCGGTGCCCAGGCATTGCCGGTGGCCCCGAACAAGCGGTTGTAGGTGTGCGAGCCCAGGCCGAATTCGGGGATGTTGGTCTTGCCGATGACGATGCCGCCGGCCGCCTTCATGCGCGCCACGTGACAACTGTCTTGCGTGGGCAGCGTGTCTTTGAGCAAGGTGCAGCCCAGCGTGCTGGGAAAGCCCAGCACATGCGCGGTGTCTTTGATGGCCAGGGGCATGCCGTGCAGAAAGCCGCGCGAACCAGGCCGCGCGTGGCCGCGCGCCAGCTCCGCGTCGCAGGCATCGGCCTGGGCCAACAGGCCTGGCGGCGCGGCGCGGTTGATGAGGGCGTTGAAGACCGGGTTCAGGCGGTCGATGCGCGCCAGGTACGCGGCCATGACTTCGACGCACGAGACCTGGCGCGAATGGATGGCGGCGCTGAGCGCGTGGGCGTCGAAGTCGGTGATCGCAGTGGGTGGGCTCATGGCAGCCATGGTGCCACCGCGCGGCGCCACGGCGAATGCGACTCGCGTGACTCGGGGTAAACACCTTGGCGCAACCGGCGTCCGAACCCTGGCCGGTGCAGCCGCATTGCCTACGATGCGGGCAGCTTTCGAAAGCCCCGCCATGACCGACATCGCTTTCCTGCCCGCCGTTGAACTGGCCCGCCGCCTGCGCCGGCGCGACCTGAGTGCGGTCGAACTTTTGCAGCACCACCTCAAGCGCGTGGATCGCCTGAACCCGGCCATCAACGCGGTGGTCGTGCTCGATGCCGATCGCGCCTTGCAGCGCGCGCACGAGGCCGATGCCGCGCTGGCCCGCGGCGAAAACTGGGGCCCCCTGCACGGCCTGCCCATCACCGTGAAGGAAGCCTTCGACGTCCCCGGCCTGGCCACCACCCAGGGCCATGAAGCGCAGCGCGGCAACATCGCCACGCAGCCAGCGGTTAGCGTGGCGCGGCTGCAAGCGGCCGGCGCCATCGTCTTCGGCAAGACCAATGTGCCGGTGGCGCTGGCCGACTGGCAAAGCTTCAACCCGGTCTACGGCACCACCAACAACCCGTGGGATGTGACGCGCATTCCGGGTGGCTCCTCAGGCGGCTCGGCCGCCGCGCTGGCCGCGGGTTTGAGCGCACTCGAATTGGGCAGCGACATCGGCGCCTCGATTCGCAACCCGGCGCATTACTGCGGCGTGTACGGCCACAAGCCGACCTGGGGCGTGGTGCCATTGGCCGGCCACCAACTGCCGGGCGAGGAATGCCCCGACGCCACCGACATTGCCGTGGCCGGCCCCATGGCGCGCAGCGCGTTCGACTTGACCCTGGCGCTGGATGTGTTGAGCGCACCCTTGAGCGCCATGATGCCGCTGGGCCGCATACCCGTGGCCTGGCGCGACCGCGGCACACCGCCCGTGCAGTGCCGTGTGGCCATCCTCTACAGCGACGCGCAAGCCGAGGTGGACGAGAGCGTGCAAGACGCGCTGCGCACGCTGGCCGGTTTCCTGCGCCGCCAGGGCGTGGCCGTGAGCGACGACGCGCGGCCGGTGAACAGCGAAGAAACGCACCGCACCTTCATTCGCCTCGTGCGCTCGGCCCTGGTGGGCCATTACGACGATGCCACCTTCGCCCAGGCGCAGCGCGCCGCCGCGGCCTGCGCCAAAGGTGATGACAGCTTTGCCGCCCGCCACTGGCATGCCATCACCACCGACCACCGCGCCTGGTTGCAGGCCGACGACGTGCGCGCCCGGCTGCGCCGCCAGTGGGCCGCTTACTTCGAACGTTATGACCTGTTGATCTGCCCCGTGGCCACCACGCCGGCCTTCGCGCACAACCAGGTGGGCACCCGCTGGGAACGCATGCTCAACGTGAACGGCAAGCCGCAGCCCAGCACCGACCAACTCTTCTGGGCCGGCTACCCCGGCCTGTGCGGCCTGCCGTGCACCGCCGTGCCCATCGGCCAAAGCCCTGAAGGCCTGCCCATCGGCGCGCAGATCGTCGGCCCGGTCTTGGCCGACCCGCTCACGCTGCGTTTTGCGCGCTGGCTCGAAACCGAATTCCGCGGCTTCGTGCCACCGCCTCTGGCATCCGTATGAATACCGAACACCTGAAGCGCGACAACGCGCAGTACCTCTGGCACCCCATGGCCCACCCGCGCGCCATGCGCGAGCAGCGGCCCGACATCATTGCCCGCGGTGAAGGCTGCTGGGTGTGGGACGTGGATGGCCACAAGCTGCTCGACGGCGTGGCCGGCCTGTGGAGCAGCAACCTGGGCCACAGTTGCCGCGAAGTGCGCGACGCCATCGTGACGCAGTTGGACGAGTTGCCGTTCTTCAACACCTTTCGCGGCACCACGCACCCGCGGGCCATCGAGCTTTCCACCCAGTTGGTTGAATTGATGCGACCCGACGGCGTGGCCGCGGTGATGTTCAGCAACGGCGGCTCAGACGCGGTGGAAAGCGCCCTGAAGATCGCGCGTCAATTTCACAAGCTGCGCGGCGAGAAAGACCGCTTCAAGTTCATCGCCCTGAAGCAGGGCTACCACGGCGTGCACTTTGGCGGCACCAGCCTGAACGGCAACACCAATTTTCGCCGCTCATATGAACCGTTGCTGCCGGGCTGCTTTCACATTGATTCACCTTGGCTGTACCGCAACGCCTACACGCAAGATGCAGCCGAACTCGGCCGCATCGTGGCCGCGCAACTCGAGCGCGAAATCGTCTTCCAGGGCCCTGACACCGTGGCCGCCTTCATTGCCGAGCCCATTCAGGGCGCAGGCGGCGTCATCGTGCCCCCCGCTAACTTCTGGCCCCAGGTGCGCGAGGTGTGCAGCCGGCATGGGGTGTTGTTGATCGCCGATGAAGTGGTGACCGGTTTCGGCCGCAGCGGCCACATGTTCGGCACGCGGCTGTGGGGCGTGCAGGCCGACCTATGGTGTCTGGCCAAGGGCATTTCTTCGGGCTATGTGCCGCTGGGCGCCACGGCCATTTCAAGCAAGGTAGCTCAGGTGTTTGATGACGACGCCACCGGCGCGGCGCAAATCAGCCATGGCACCACCTACAGCGCCCACCCGGTGGCCGCGGCTGCGGCGCTTGCCACGCTGAAGGTGCTGCAAGAGCAGGACATTCCTGCGCACGTGGCGCGCGTGAGCCTGACGTTCCAGCAGCGCCTGCGCGGCCTGGTGCAGCGCCACGCCTTCGTGGGCGATGTGCGCGGCCACGGGCTGATGTTGGGCATTGAAATGGTGGCGGATCAAGCCAGCCGCGCGCCGCTGCCCAAGGCCAGCGACCTGCCGGCGCGCCTGGCGCGCGCGGCGTATCGGCGCGGGCTGATGATTCGCGTCTCGGGCAACAACGCCATTCTTTCGC
>JANMYI010000584.1:0-5866 GCA_031381955.1 Burkholderiales bacterium | reverse complement strand
GCTTGCCAGCCTGGTGGCAGAGCTGAAACGGCTGGCACAAGCCACGCCGGATGAGATTGAAACCACCTTGTTGATCCACCCGGGCGTGTTGAACGACTTTCTCGACTACAACGACTTTCTCGACACGGCTGATGCCGCCGTGGCTGATCTCGATCTGCAAGATGTGATCCAGGTTGCCAGCTTCCACCCGCAGTATCAGTTTGCCGGCAGCGCTGAAGGGGACATCGAGAACGCCACCAACCGCTCGCCGTACCCCACGCTGCACCTGCTGCGCGAAGCCAGTGTGGAACGCGCGGTGGCGGTGTTCCCGCAGCCCGAGGCCATCTTCGATGCCAACCAGGCCACACTGCGCGCGCTGGGCGCCCAGGGATGGGCGCGGTTGCAGCAAGCGTGCCGCGATGACGCCGCGGCGGCGCTTGAGCCGGGTGCCGGGCCCTGAGCGGCCGAGGGTCAGCCGGCGTTCGGCCCGCTGCGGGTTTCAGCCAAAGGGTTTTCAGCTAACAACCAGGCGATGGCCGCACCGACGGTGAGGTCGTCTTCGGCGCCGAAGCCTTGGCGGCGCAGGTGGCCCTGGCGGTCGATCAGCACCAGGCTGGGCGTGCCTTGCATGCCGTAGGCGCGCATCGTCTGCGGGATCGGCTCGCCCGCGTTCAGGCCGGGCGCATCCACCCCAACCGGGAAGCCCACGCGGTATTCGTGCAAGAACGCGGCCAGTGACACCGGCGTCAACGCCGCGTGATGCTCGAACACCGTGTGCAGCCCCACCACCGCCACGTCGAGGCCGGCAAACTGGCGTTGAATGCGCTGCGCCTGCGGCAAGCCGTGCTGCACGCAGCCCGGGCACAGCATCTGAAAGGCGTGCAACACCACCACCTTGCCGCGCAGCGCGCTCAAGCGCAAGGGCCCGGCGTGGTTGAACCACTGGCTGGTGTGCCATTCAGGTGCCGGCAGGCCCGGCGGCTCAAGGCCGAATGCGGCGGGGCGGGTCATGTCTGGGCTATGTCAGGTGCGTGCTCTCTGAACAGCGGGCATGACAATGCCGGCAGTGGCTGGGTGTTGTGTAAGCGGGCAAGGTGAGCGGGCAAGGTAAGGAGGCAAGTGATGCAGGCCGTGATGTTCGATGATTATGGTGACGACTCGGTGTTGCAACTGCGCGAGATTCCCGCGCCGCTGCCCGGGCCGGGTGAGGTGCAGGTGCAGGTCACGGTGGCCAGCCTGAACCCGGTGGACTTCAAGCTGCGCGACGGCATGTTGCGTTGGCTGCGGCGCCCGAAGTTGCCGGCCATCACCGGCAAGGACTTCGCCGGCCAGATCAGTGCGCTCGGGGCCAACGTCACGGGGTTTCAGGTCGGCCAACGTGTGTTCGGCTCGGTCGACCCGATGCCCGGCCACGGCACCTGCGCCGAGACGCTGGTGATCGACACCGGCCTGATAGCGGCCACGCCCGAAAGCGTCAGCGATGAGACCGCCGCTTGCCTGCCGGTGGCGGCGGGCACGGCTTTGCAGGCCTTGCAGAGCCTGGCCCAGTTGCGCGCCGGGCAGAAGGTGTTGATCTCGGGCGCCTCGGGCGCGGTGGGCGCCAGCGCCGTGCAATGGGCGCATGCCACCGGCGCGCACATCACGGCCGTGTGCAGTGCGGTGAACGCAGCCTATGTGCGCGTGCTCGGGGCCCAGGTGCTGGTGGATCACAAGACGCAAGACTGGAGCCGGCTGGGCACAACGTTCGACGTGATTTTCGACGCCGCCGGCGTGTCCACCTTCTGGGCCCAGCGCCGGCAACTGGCGCCAAAGGGCATCTACCTGAACACCATGCCCACCCCGGGCCTCTTCCTGGCCAGCGTGCTGGCTGGCCCGGTGTTTGGCCAGCGCAGCGTGCCGTTCATGCTCAAGACCGATGCCGGCTTGCTCAAGCAACTGGCCGAGCTGGCGCGGCAGCGGGTCTTGCAGCCGCGCGTGGCCCGCGTCATTGGCCTGGAGGGCGTGGCCCTGGCGCAGCGCGACATGAAGGCAGGGCGCGTGCAGGGCAAGGTTTGTGTGGTGATGGCGCCCCACCCGGGCACCCCAACGCCCACCAGAGAACGCCCTCGGGCCTGACGCGTCGCGCCAGGTGCAACCAGGCGCCCCTATGCCGTGCCCTGCACGTTCACGTACAGCGCATACAGCGAGTGGCTGGCGGCCATGAACAGGCGGTTGCGCTTGGGCCCGCCGAAGCACAGGTTGGCGCAGCGCTCGGGCAGGTGGATGTGGCCCAGCGCCTTGCCCGCGGCGTCGAACACGCGCACGCCGTCGAGTGGCTCGCTGGGCACGCGGCCGTTGCCGCCCCAGCCGCACCAGATGTGGCCCTGGGCGTCGACGGCGATGCCGTCGAGCGCGCCGCCGTCGGCCGCGTCAATGACCAGTCGCTTGTTGCTCAAGCTGCCGTCGCCATGAACGCGGTAAGCCCACAAGCGCTTGTGTGGCAGCGCGCGGCTTTCAACGATGTACAACTCAGACTCGTCGGGCGAAAACGCCAGGCCATTGGGGGCTTTGAGGTCAGCAAGAACCTGCTCAAGTGAGCCGTCAGGCGCCAGCCGGTACACGGCGTGCGGCAATTCCTGCGCCGCGGGCTCGCCTTCCCAGTGGCCGGCAATGCCGAAGCTGGGGTCGGTGAACCAGATGGCGCCGTCGCGCGCGCACACCACATCGTTGGGCGAGTTCAGCCGCTTGCCTTCGAACAGATCGGCCAGCACCGTGTGGCTGCCATCGAGTTCGGTGCGGCTGACGCGCCGCGTGAGGTGTTCGCAGCTCACCAGCCGGCCCTGGCCGTCGCGCGTGTGGCCGTTGGCGTTGTTCGCGGGCTGGCGGAACACGCTCACCGCGCCCGAACAATCGTCCCAGCGCAAGATGCGGTTGTTGGGAATGTCGCTCCACAGCAGGAAGCGGCCGTCACCAAACCACACCGGGCCTTCACTCCAGCGGCAGCCACTGGCGAGCTGCTCCACGCTGGCGCTGTAAAGGCGCAGAGCCAGGAAGGCATCGTCGAGCACTTCAATGGCCGGGTCGGGGTAGCGGCCTTGCAGCGGGCGGCCGCTGCCGGGGGGCGAGGTGTCATGCATGGCGAGCCTATTTGAACAGCCCCGGCAACCACAATGAAAACGCCGGCACGTAGGTGACGAGCGCCAGGCACAGGCCCAAGGCGCCATAAAAAGGCCAGATGCTGCGCATGACCTGCCCCACCGTGACGCCACCGATGGCGCAGCCCACGAACTGCACCGTGCCCACCGGTGGGGTGTTCAGGCCGAGCGCGCAATTGATCAGCATCACCACGCCGAATTGCAGCGGGTCCATGCCGAACTGCATGGCGATGGGCAGGAAGATCGGCGTGCAGATGAGGATGGTGGGCGCCATGTCCAGGAAGGTGCCGAGCACGAACAGCAGCACGTTGATCATCAGGAAGATGACCCACGGTTCGCTGGAAATGGCTTTCATCAGTTCGCCGGTGCGCTGCGGCACTTCGTACAGCGCCAGGAAGTAGCCGAACGCGGCCGAGATGCCGATCAGCAACAGCACCACGCCGGTGGTCTTGCAGGCCTTGGCGCAGGCCTTGAGGAAGTGCGTCCAGCTCAGCGAGCGGTAAACGAACACCGTGATCAGCAGCGCCCACGCCACCGCAATGGCCGCCGACTCGGTGGCGGTGAACGCGCCCGAAAGTATGCCCACCAGGATGATCACCACCACCATCAAGCCCGGCAGCGAGGCGGCAAACGCCAGCGCCACCGCGGCCCAGCCGGGGAACTTGCCGTGCGTGGCGTAGCCGCGCCGGCGCGCCACCCAATACGCGGCGCCCAGGTTGCACAGCGTGAGCAGCAGCGCCGGCACCACGCCGGCCAGGATGAGGCCGAGCGCGCTGACCGAGGCGATGCCCGAGGTGGCCAGGGTGAACAAGATGAGGTTGTGCGAGGTGGGCATCAGCGCGCCCACCAGCGCGGCGTGGGTGGTGACGTTGACGGCGTAGTCAGCGTCGTAACCCTGCTCCTTCATCAGCGGGATCATCACCGAGCCCATGGCCGAGACATCGGCCACCGGCGAGCCCACGATGCCGCCGAACAGGGTGCAGCCCAGCACGTTGCTCATCCCTAAGCCACCGCGCACATGGCCCACCAGGCTGTTGGCCAGGTTGACGATGCGCTGCGCAATGCCGCCGTGCAGCATCAACTCGCCGGCGAAGATGAAGAACGGAATGGCCAGGAAGCTGAACACCTGCATGCCGCCGACCATCTTCTGGAACACCACCGCCATGGGCAGGCCCGCGGCCAGGATGGTGGCCACCGAAGACAGGCCGATGGCAAACGCCACCGGCACGCCGAGCAATAACAGCAGGGTGAAGCTGACGGCGAGTACGGTCAGTTCCACGCCGGCTCCACTTCCACACCGCGCACATTGGCGATGATGTGTTCGATGGAAAACAGCACGATCAGCCCGCCGGCAATCACCAGCGGCACGTAGTCAATGCCGTCGGGCACCGGCAGCATGGGCTTCTTCTCGTTCCACTTGGCCACGGCCCAGGTCCAGCCGCCATAAGCCATCAGCGCGCCGAACAGGCCGACCAGGGCGTGGATCAGGATTTCGATGCGGCGCTGCCAATGCGGCGGCAGCAGCGCCACCATCGATTCCAGCCCGATGTGGCCGGCGTCGCGCACGCCCACGGCCAGGCCGAAGGCGGTGACGAACAACACCAGCAGCATGGCCAGCGCCTCGGCCCAGGTGGGCGTGTCGTTCATGACATAGCGGCCGAAGACCTGCCACTGCACGCACAGAATCACCGCGATCAACAAGGCCACGGCGAGCATCAGGCACAGCTTGGACAACGCGGCGCACAAGCGGGTGTACAGGCGCGTATACATGGATGGTTTGATGCCCGCGGCGCCGCAACCCGTTCAGCAACTCACTTCGTGTCTTGCGCGGCCTTGACCAGGCGCTTCATGTCGGGCGTGGTCATGAACTTGTCATACACCGGGCCCATCACGGCCTGGAAACTCTTCTTGTCCACTTCCACGATCTCGGCACCGAGCGCCTTCACGGCGGCCAGCGACTTGGCTTCCTGCTCGTCCCACTTCTGGCGCTCGAAGGGCACCGACTCCTTGGCCGCGGCGCGGATCATGGCTTGCTCGGCCGCGGGCAGCTTGTCCCAGATGAGCTTGCTCATCACCAATATCTCGGGCGCCATGGAGTGTTCGGTCTTGGAATAGACCTTCACCGCTTCGGCATGTTTGGCGGTGTCGAATGACGGGATGTTGTTTTCGGCCGCGTCGATCAAGCCGGTCTTGAGCGCGGTGTAGACCTCGCCATAAGGCATCGGCGTGGCGTTGGCCCCCATGGCGCTGACCAGGGCCACCCACAAGTCGCTTTGCTGCACGCGGATCTTCAAACCCTTGGCGTCGGCCACGGTGCGGATGGGCTTCTTGGCGTAGATGCTGCGCGCGCCGCTGTCGTAGAAGGCCAGGCCGACGAAACCGACGGCTTCACAACTTTTCAGAATCTCATCGCCTACTGGGCCGTCGAGCACCTTGCGCATGTGGGCGATGGAGTCGAACAGGAACGGCATGGTCGGCACTTGCGTGAGCGGGCAGATGCCGTTCATGGGGCCGACGTTCACGCGCGTGAAATCGAGCGCGCCGATCTTCACCTGGTCAATCGTTTCCTTCTCGCTGCCCAGGGCCTGCTTGTTGAAGACCTTGATCTTGTGCTTGCCGCCGCTCTTTTGCTCCAGCAGCGTGCTCATGTAGCGCACCGCGGCCACGGTGGGGTAGTCGTCGGCGTTGTGCGTGTCGGCCGAGCGGAACTCGGTGGCTTTGGCGCTGCCCAAGGCCAGAAGGGTGGCCAGGGC
>JANMYI010000493.1:0-1841 GCA_031381955.1 Burkholderiales bacterium | reverse complement strand
AACGAAATCTCCAAAACGCTGGGCATGAACGTGACCCTGAAACCCGCGCCGGATTCGTATGAGCTGCTGTCCGGCGGTGTGATGGACGGCACCCTGTTCCCGGCCGAGTCGGTGGAGGGTTTCAAGATCGACAAGGTGATCAAGCACGCCACCATCTTTCCCGGCGGCCTCTACAACACCAGCTTCGTGTTCGTGATGAACCAGGCCAAGTACGACAAGCTCAGCCCCGACGAGAAGAAGGCGATCGACGAAGTTTCGGGCGAGGTGGCGGCGCGCATGTTCGGCCGCGGCTGGGACAAGGTCGACCGCCGTGGCCTGGCCTTCATGCAGGCCGCGGGGGTGCAGTTCGTCAAGGCCGACGCTGCCTTCGTCAAGGCGGTGAAGGAGCGCACCTCCGCGCTTGAAGGCAACTGGGCCAAGGCGGCTGAAGCCAAGGGCATGGCCGAGCCGCTGAAGACGCTGGCCGCCTTCCGCGCTGACATCGCCAAGCTCGAAAAGTGATCTTGCGCTGCCACCGGCAACGGCGCCGGCCCCAAGGAAATGTGGCTCTGCCACTTTCCTTGATCCCCGCGGGGGACGGCCGGCCTCGGCCGGCCTAGGGGCGCTGATGAGAAAGCTCATCGACACCCTGTGCGGCGGCCTGGCCGCGCTGGCGTTGTTCGGCATCATGTGGCTGACGCTGTTCGACGTGGCCGGGCGCAAGCTGCTCAGCCAGTCGGTGCCCGGCTCGCTGGAGCTGACCGAGATTCTGATGGTGGTGGTGATCTTCGCCGGGCTGCCGCTGGTGTCACTGCACGGCGAACATGTGGTGTTCGATTCGCTCGACCCGTTGATCGAGGCCTGGGTGCGCCGGGCGCAGCACTTCATCGTCGACGGCCTGTGCGCAGCGGCGCTGTTCGGCGTGGCCTGGCTGCTGTGGGTCAAGGCCGGGAACATGCTCGAGTACGGTGACACCACGGCGCAGTTGCACATCAGCCAGGGGCCGTTCGTCTACCTGATGAGCGTGCTGTGTGCGGCCACCGGCTTGATCCACGTGATGCTGATGTTCAAGCCGGTGTCGCACCACCACCCGGGCGTCGAGCCCGGGGGCGCCACATGAACCCGGGCGTTTGGCCCGGGGGTGCCACGTGATCGAAGCCCTGCTCGGTTTTGCCGCCATCTTCGTGCTCGCGGCCATGCGCATTCCGCTGGCCTTTGCCATGGGCCTGGTGGGCTACCTCGGGTTGGGCCTGCTGCGTGGCTGGGAAGCCACCGCAGCCAGCACGGCGCAGTCCATTTACGACGCGGGCTTTGCCTACACCTTGTCGGTGGTGCCGCTGTTCATCCTCATGGGCAACTTCGTCGCCCGGGCCGGCCTGGCGCACGAGTTGTTCCGTGCCGCCTACACCTTGGTCGGCCATGTGCGCGGCGGACTGGAGCACGCCACCTTCATGGCTTGCGCGGGCTTCGCCGCCAGCAGCGGCTCGTCGATCGCCACCGCGGCCACCATGGCCAAGGTGGCGTATCCGTCGATGAGCAAGCTGGGCTATTCGAACTACCTGGCCACGGGCGTGATCGCAGCGGGCGGCACGCTCGGGATCATGATTCCGCCGTCAACCATCATGGTCATCTACGGCATCGTGACCGAAACCAGCATCGGCAAGCTCTTCGCGGCCGGCGTGATTCCGGGCCTGCTGTGCGCGGCGCTGATGATGGTGGGCGTGGCCTTCATCACCTGGCGCGACCCCGCTGCCGGCCCGGCCGCGCCGCGCTCAACCTGGGTCGAACGCCGGGCCGCGCTGCGCGGCATCTGGGGCGTGGCGCTGCTGGTGGTGGTGGGCGCGATGATGGTGATCTACGTG
>JANMYI010000450.1:0-3066 GCA_031381955.1 Burkholderiales bacterium | reverse complement strand
GATCACGCCACGTGCGGCCAAACCTGAAGAAGGCGGGTTGGATGAGTGCATGGCGCCATTTTGTTGGCAGGCCGAGGCTGCGGCAAGTGGCGCCAAGATGCCGGCGCCAACAGGCCGCTCAACCGCCCCGGCCGGCCGCCTCTCGATAATCAAGCATGAATTCAAACACCGCGAATGCTGGCCCGCCCCAGCCCTTCAGCAAGCTGCCCCTGTCCCCGCCCACGCTGGAAAACCTGCAACGCCTGGGCTACGAGAGCATGACGCCGATCCAGGCCGCCAGCCTGCCGCTGGCCCTGGCCGGGCATGACCTCATTGCCCAGGCCAAGACCGGCAGCGGCAAGACCGCGGCCTTCGCGCTGGCCCTGCTGGCCAACCTGAACCCACGCCGCTTTGCGGTGCAGGCCTTGGTGCTGTGCCCCACGCGCGAGCTGGCCGACCAGGTGACGCAAGAGCTGCGCCGCCTGGCGCGCGCCGAGGACCACATCAAGGTGCTCACGCTTTGCGGCGGCGCCACCATGCGGCCGCAGTTGGCCAGCCTGGAACATGGCGCACACATCGTGGTGGGCACGCCGGGCCGGCTGATGGACCACCTTGAACGCGGCAGTTTGAAGCTCGATGCGTTGAATACGTTGGTGCTCGATGAAGCCGATCGCATGCTCGACATGGGCTTCTTCGATGACATCGCCAGCGTCATCAAACAGTGCCCGGTGCGGCGCCAGACGCTGCTGTTTTCAGCCACTTACCCCGAAGGCATCGCCAAGCTCAGCGCGGCGTTCATGCGCACGCCCAAAGAGGTGAAGTTGGTCGAAGCGCATGCCGCCACGAAGATCCGCCAGCTCTTTTTTGAAGTGCGTGAGGACGAGCGCTTGCATGCTGTTTCGCTGCTGCTCAATCACTACCGCCCGGTGAGCACGCTGGCGTTTTGCAACACCAAGCAGCGCTGTCGTGAACTGGTGCAGGTGCTGCGTGCCCAGGGTTTTGCAGCGCTTGAGTTGCATGGCGACCTGGACCAGCGCGAGCGCGACCAGGTGCTGGTGCGCTTTGCCAACCGCAGTTGCAGCGTGCTGGTGGCCAGCGACATTGCGGCGCGCGGGCTCGATATCAAAGAGCTTGAAGCGGTGATCAATGTCGACATCACGCTAGAGCCCGCCACCCACACCCACCGCATCGGCCGCACGGCGCGGGTGGATGAATCGGGCTGGGCCTTCAGCCTGGCCAGTCTCGAAGAGATGGGCCGGGTCGGTTTGATCGAGCAAGCGGCTGACTTCAGCTCGCAGTGGCGGCCGTTGAGTGAACTCAGCAGCAGCAGCAACGAGCCGCTCGCGCCACCCATGCAGACCTTGCAAATCGTGGGCGGGCGCAAGGAAAAGATCCGACCAGGCGATGTGCTGGGCGCCTTGACCAAGGACATGGGCTTTGCCGGCGCCGACATCGGCAAGATCAACGTCAACGAGTTTTCCACCTACGTGGCAGTGCGCGCGGGCGTGGCGGGGCAGGCGCTGCGCAAGCTGAGCGCGGGCAAGGTCAAAGGCCGCAGCGTGAAGGTGCGGCTGCTGGAGGATTGACGGCGCCACATGCGGTGCACAGAATCAGCCCATGCTGATATTCAGACAACTCTTCGACGCCGCCTCATCCACCTACACCTACTTGCTGGGTGATTTGCGCAGCGGTGAGTGCCTGTTGATCGACCCGGTGTACGAACAGGCGCAACGCGACGCCGCACTGATCCGCGAACTCGGCCTGGCGCTGAAGTGGACGCTTGAAACCCATGTTCACGCCGACCACATCACCGGCGCCTGGCTGCTGCGCCAGCGCCTGGGCAGCCGCATCGCGCTGGCCGCGGCGGCACAAGCCAATGGGGCAGACCGGGCGCTGGTGCATGGCGAGCGCATCGCCTTCGGGCCACGCCATGTTGAGGTGCGCGCCACGCCCGGCCACACCAATGGCTGCCTGAGCTATGTGCTCGACGATGCCAGCCGCGCCTTCACGGGCGATGCGCTGTTGATCCGCGGCTGTGGCCGCACAGACTTTCAGCAGGGCGACGCGCGCGCCTTGTACGGCTCGGTGCACCAGCACCTGTTCACCCTGCCCGCGCACTGCCTGCTGTACCCGGCGCACGACTACAACGGCCTCACCGCCAGCAGCGTGGAAGAAGAACGCCGCTTCAACCCGCGGTTAGGAGGCGAAGCCGCCGAGGCCGACTTCGTGGGCTTCATGCAGAACCTGAATTTGCCGCACCCGAAGCAGATCGACCGCGCCGTGCCGGCCAACCTGCGCTGCGGCGAGCCGGCTGACGGCCTGGCCCCGCCCACCGAACCCGGCTGGGCCGCGCTGCGCCTGGCCTTCAGCGGGCTGTGGGAGATCGACCCGCGCGCGCTGGAAGATGTGCGTGCGCAGGTGCAGGTGCTGGATGTGCGCGAGCGCGATGAATTCAGCGGCGCGCTGGGCCACATTCCAGGCGCCGTGTCGCTGCCTTTGGGCGAGCTGGATGCGCGCAGCGGTGAACTCGATGCTGCCCGCCCCGTGGTGGCCGTTTGCCGCTCGGGCGCACGCTCGGCACGCGCCGTGGCCATGCTGCAAAAGGCCGGCTTCAAGCAAGTGGCCAACCTGGCCGGCGGCATGCTGCGCTGGCATGTGGAAGGCGGGGCCTTGAGTGGCGGGTTTGCGGAGTGACTGGCTTTGGGCCAGGGCGTCGGCGAACTGGCACGGCTGCTGCGCGGTTTGGGCCGTGCGCGAGCGCCACTCAACGCCGGGGTTAGGATGGATTTGGTACAGGCCCACGGGCAGAGCCATGCCGCTGTCCAAACGTATCAAACATGGCGCCACGCAGCCCAATGATGATCAGCTCACCCCCGCCGCGGGCTTGATGCTGCACCGGCTCGATGCTGGCGCGCCGGCCCACTACCTGCACCAGCCAGCTGTGCCCGTCCATGCCGCGCAACACGCCCTTGGCACGCAGCACGCCGCTGTTTGGCGCAGTTAAGCGCCGGCCCCAGGCGGGCACGTCTTGCGGCACTTCAAAGCGCAGGCTGTGGCTGTCGAACCGCGACGCCGCAGGCACGGTCA
>JANMYI010000405.1:0-2299 GCA_031381955.1 Burkholderiales bacterium | reverse complement strand
GATGAGCCGGCAGGCGATGCGGTAAGCGTTGCAGAAAGCACTTGCAGCATGCGGTGCGAATGCCACGACCCCCTGTTGCAGGCTGGCTTGGTACGCCACTTGCCCATTTCGCTGGTCGTACTTTCGCGAGACCCAGTCATGCCTGACTTCGCAAACATCAGCGGCTTCAAAACGGTGGTCTACGTGGAAGATCAGGAAGTCAACATCTTGTTGATGCAGGCGATGCTGCGCCACAGACCGGGCTTGCGATTGGTGGTGGCCAGTTCTGGCACGCAGGCGTGGGAGTTGACTGAAGGGCTTGAGCCCGCTTTGTTGATGCTGGACATTCGGCTGCCCGATTGCACCGGCATTGAACTGCTGCTCAGGCTGCGCCAACACCCTGGCTGCCGCGACGCGCCGGCCGTGGCAGTCACGGCCGAGCATGACTTCAGCATCCGCAACACTGGCTTCGTGGAGCTGTGGACCAAGCCGCTGCATTTCGATCGGGTCTTGTCCCAACTTGATGCCTTGGTCGGCGGCCAAGGCCTCATTGCCGAGCCCTTTTCGCCATCAAACGCCAACGGCATTGGCCAAACCCAGCTGAAGTTAATTGCCGGTGGCGATGCGCTAACCCACTGCGGGCACGTCACTTGCCGAACCGAAGTTGCGGTGCTTGCCGCCAGCCGAATACCCGGCTAGCGCACCAGGCGCCCATTGTTGGCAACAGGAGTTATCCAGATGAGCAAGCTTATTAATCGCATCACCGGCGTGGGCGTGACCTGCCTGGCCTTGGCCGCCGGCCTGGCGTTCGCCCAAACAAGCCCGTCGGGCACGGGCGCATCCCCAGGCGCAACCCCGGGTGCAGGAACCAGCACCGGTGCTGCGGGCCCCACCACGCCCTCGGGCACGAGCACGCAAACGAATGCGCCGGGCACCCAAGGCGCCACCACCGGCGCCACCATGGGCACCACCCCCAGCACGGGCACCCTCAATGCCGACGGCACGCGCACCAACGCCGATGGCACCCGCACGAACGCCGATGGCACGCGCGTGAATGCTGACGGCACGCGCATGACCACCGATGGCACGCGTCGCGCTGACGGGACGACCAGCGGCGGCATGAGCGGCAGCACGACGCCTCCGAGCACCGGGTCAACCACGACCGGCACGGGCATGTCCAACAACACTGGCACCACCACGGGCAGCCCGCGTATGAATCGCGACGGCACGATGATGGACAGCAATTCGTCGACCATGTCGCGCGACAACATGACCAGCGGCAACGCTGACGATGCAACGCGCCGTTCGGCACGCCGCGACCGTAACTGACCCTTGAAGTAGAGCGGCCCGCACTGCGGGCCGCTCCCTTTGTAGAACTGCTGCGCTCTCACCGCGCGCTGGTCAGCATCGGAACCACTTGCGTGAATATTGAGTTCACCAAGCGCGTTTCAGGCAACACGTAGATCACACCATTGCCGTGGGTGAAAACGGCCTTGATCACGCTGTCGTAAAACTTCGACGGCACGTTAACGCACCCATACGAAATGCGATTGTCGGCCGCGCTGGCCGAGGCCAGGCGCTGCAGTCGCCGCTCGCGTGGGTTTGTTGCGCGCACCCGGTGCAGCGACACCGCGGCGTCATAGTCGACCCAGAAGATGTCTTCACCATCCGCATTGCGCCCGGGCTCAGCCACGAACCGGCCCGCTGGGGTGGTGCGCTCTGCGGGCGCGATGGCTTCAATCGGCCGGCTGCCAATGTCCGGCACGGAGTCGTCACCCCGCGCCAAGCCGAGCAATACCGGTGAAGTGCCAAGGAGCCGAGCATTGCCGCCAAAGACCCAGACACGGGCCTTGCGCTTGTCGATGACCATGAATGGCTCGCCCGCGTTGTCGGCGTGCTGTGCAATAAGGCGCAACGCCACCTTGGCATCCGGCGACAAGGCTGCCGCAGCGCCAGCGGCCTGCGCCATAAATGCCAGGGAAAACGGCAGAACCCACTGGGCGCGAAAAATAATGTTACGCATGCTGCGCCACCGGCCGATAACGCCGCAGCCGACGCGATTGCAAAGGGTGCGCCAACGGCGCGGTGATTTGGCTCAGCAAGTCGCTATGCGAAGGCTGAGCGTGTTGGCAGTTGGCGGTTGCATACTGGCCGTGACGCATTCGGGGCTCCTGCAGGCGCCGGTTCGGGTGACCCCCGAACGCGTGCTGCGCCTACATGGCAAGCAACGTGCCCGCTCGCGTACCTCCAACCTCGTTCAGCTCACTGTGCTTCTTCCGCGCCGCCTTCGCCGCCCTCGGCCGAATACTCCTTCAGCCGG
>JANMYI010000347.1:0-2300 GCA_031381955.1 Burkholderiales bacterium | reverse complement strand
GGTGTGCTTGCAGTTGATGCAGGATTCAAGAACAACGTGGGTCATGTGCGGGCTCTAACGGGGGAAGCAGGGGAAAGCGGGGCGCATTTTAGGGCGTGGGCGCGGGCTTTCTGGACAAGGGCTGTGCATCTGCGATGGCTTTGGCATCGCGCAGCACGGGCAAGGCACCGGCCCCCACCGTTACCACCGTGGGCCGCCCGGCGTGCAGCACCGCGGCTTGGGCCAGATCACGCAAGGCATGGTCGCTGGCCACTTGATCTGGCCAGCCCGCGCGCGACACCACGCAGCACGGCGTGTCGGCCGGCCAGCCGGCTGCGGCGAGCCGGCGACCCAGTGCGGCGAGCTGGCGCCCGGCCATGTAGAACACTTCGGTGTCGGCGCTGCGTGTGGCATGCATGGCGCCGGTGCGCGTCATGGCCGTGGTGAAGCTCACGCTGCGCCCGCCGCCGCGCCGGGTGAGCGGGCGTTGCGTGCCCGCGGCCGCAGCGATGGCCGCCGTCACACCTGGCACCACTTCGCACGCAATGCCCGCGGCGTGCAGCGCCAGCAGCTCTTCCTCAAGCCGCGCGAAGAGGCTGGCGTCACCGCCCTTCAGGCGCACCACCACCGCGTGTTCCTGCGCATGGCGCACGAGCATGGCGTTGATGCTGTCCTGCCGCGTGGCGACGCAAAAGCCGCGCTTGCCGACATCGACCCAGCGCGCTTGAGGCGCCACATCGCGCAGGGTGGGGTCGGTCAGCGCATCGAACAGCACCACGTCGGCTTGCGCCAGCACGCGCGCGCCGCGAACGGTGATGAGGTCAGCCGCTCCCGGCCCCGCGCTGACGATGTAGACCTTGCCCATGTCCGCTTTTTACCCCAGGGCCTTGACCAGCAGCGCGCCGCTGGTGCGGTGGCTGCTCGGGTCGACCACGATCAAGGCGCCGGCCACCCGGTTGTGCAAGTAGGGCTCCAACGGCAAGGGGTGCTGCGTTTCGATCAGCACATGGCCGATCTCATTCACCGTGAGCTCGTGCGCGTCAATCGGCACCAGGGTCTGGATGTCGAGCCGGTGCTCGATGGCGGTGATGCGCCCGCTCACCCAGCGGTTGCCGTGGCGCAGCAACACCTTGCGGCCGATGACGGCGGGCTCGGTGTCGAGCCAGGCCAGGGTGGCGCTGAAGCGCTGGGTGAGCTTGAGTTGGTCGGGCGCTGCCAGCCAGTCGCCGCGCGAGACATCAAGTTGCCTGTCCAGAACCAGCCCGGCCGATTGCCCCGCCTGGGCATCACCCACGGTGGCGCCGGCACGGCGCACGGCCATCACGGTGGCGCGCTCGCCGCTGGGAAAGACCTGCACCGCATCGCCCGCGCGCACGCGGCCATGCGCAATGCGGCCCCACAGCGTGCGTGGCTGGTGGCCAATGCCCGCACCGGGTTCGGCCGCGTCGCGGGCCACGTATTGCACCGGCAGCAGCAAGGGCTCGTCACTGCGTTCTTGCGTGGTGGGCAAGGCGTGCAGCACTTGCAGCAGGCTCGGGCCGTTGTACCAATCGGTGCGCAGTGGCGTGGTCACGTTGTCACCGCGCAGGGCCGACACCGGCACGATGGCCGCCACCTCGATGCCGGCCTCGCGTGCAAAGCCCAGCAGCGCCAAACGCACGGCTGCATAGGCCGGGCCGGGTTGGTCGATCGCATCGAGCTTGTTCACGGCAAAGACGATGCTGCCCACGCGCAACAAGTGAGCGAGCAAGGCGTGGCGGCGCGTTTGCGGCAGCAGCAACACCGGGCGCGCCGCCCAGTCGATCTTGGTGATGTCCACCAGCACCACGGCGGCGTCGCTGCCCGCTGCGGCGGTGACCATGTTGCGCGTGTACTGCTCGTGGCCGGGGGCGTCGGCGATGATGAACTTGCGCTGCGGCGTGGCGAAGTAGCGGAACGCCACGTCGATGGTGATGCCCTGTTCGCGCTCGGCTTCCAGGCCGTCAGTCAGCAGCGACAAATCAATCGGCGCGCCGGCGGCTCGCTTCTCCAAGTTGTCGAGCTGATCGGCCAGGATGGCGCGGCTGTCATACAGCAGGCGACCGATCAGCGTGCTCTTGCCGTCGTCGACGCTGCCGGCAGTCAGGAAGCGCAGCGCGCGATGGTCGGTGGATGCCGCCTGTGTGTGCAAGACATTCGACATCAGAAATAGCCTTCCTTCTTGCGCCGTTCCATCGACGCCTCCGACGTGCGGTCGTCCATCCGGGTGGCACCGCGTTCGCTCACCGTCACCTGCAAGGTCTCGGCGACGATTTCGGTTGCGTTCGCAGCCGCACTTTCGA
>JANMYI010000699.1:0-12167 GCA_031381955.1 Burkholderiales bacterium | reverse complement strand
TTGAGCTTGATCTGCCTTTGCGCATCACAGCGCCCGGTGGCTTTCGCACCGGCCTTCAAGGTGATGCCCGCCGTGCCGATGATGGCCAGCGTGCCTTCGAGCGCATGTTTGCTGTAGCCGGGTTGATCTTTCCAGGTGAGCTGGAGCTTGTTGTCGACCGCAAGCTGGATCGGCTTGTCTGTAACCTGCAGCTTGATGCTGGCCTTGCAAGTGAAGGCCTTGAAGGGCTCGATCACGTCGGCGGCCGCCCGGGCCTGGGTCAGGGCGCGTGCCTTGCCCGGCTGCGTAAGGCTGCCGCGCTCCCAGACCGCGCCCTGCGCCGTAGCGATGGCTGCATCCGGCACTTCTTCATGCGCCAGGGCCGACAGATCGCCCTGGGCGTCGAACAACTGCGCCGCCAACTGTGCCGACTGCCCGGTGGCGGAAAGAAACACCGAAGGCTTGTCGATCGCCACGCTGCCCTTGGCCACGACAATGACTTGCAGGCTGGCGGCGTTGCTCACCACGCCAGCGCTGGACGCGGTGATGTTGGTGGTGCCGGCGGCCAGGCCGGTGGCCACACCGCTGGCAACACCGCCGGCCACATCACTTGCAACACTCGCCACGCTGCTGTTTGACGAGGCCCAGGTGAAGACGACACCGGTCATGAGTTGGCCCGTCTGGTCCCGCGCCTCGACGCTGATCGACTGGGTCTGGCCGACGCCCAGGCTGGCGCTCGAAGGCGAAACCGAGATCGAGGTGAGCTTCGGCGTTTCAGGCGCGGCCGCATCACCGCCACCGCCGCAGCCCGGCAGCAGCAGTGGCAGCAGGGCCAGCGCCGTGAGCAGCGCGCGCCTGGGTGACAAAACGGACAGGCCAGACAGGCCAGACAGGCGCACCGCATTCAAGCGGCCGAGCCAGAACCTTGCCGTGGTGTTGCGCATCGCAGTCCCCTGTTCGCCGCTGCCCCGCTGGGCGATGTGGGGTTTGTAGCGAGTGGGGCGTCACACGGGCGTCACAGCGATGGGCACAGAGACTTGTGCCGAACCGGTGCAGGGGGTACACCCGTCACGCTGCGTTGCACGGTCGAGTGGCGACTGTTGTGCTGAACAGCCCGGTCTCTTCGTTTCGTTGGCAACTGCGCAAAGGAGCCTCGTCGTGCCCAAATCCACCAAGACCACCTCATCCGGCGTGTGCGCCATCACCCGCGCCGCAGCCCTGGCAATCGCAGCTTCGCTGGCGCTGGCACCGACACCCAGCGCTGCCATCGCGCCGGCCTTGCTGTTGCTCTTCAAGCAGATGGCGAAACAGACCGCCACGTCGATGATCAAGGACACGCTGCTGTCGAACTTGCGCGGCATGGGTTGCAAGGGCTCCGCCCTGGCCGACGCCTTGACCGCGCTTGATCGGCGTGGTGGCGGCCCGCCGCAGTTGCCGGCCAGCCTGGCCATGCCGAACCTGCCCGCCATACCGGGCATGCCTGCCATGCCCGGCATCGCCGGCGCGGGGTTGATGCCAGGCGGTTTGCCCGGCGGCATGCCCGGTGGCATGCCGCCCGAAGTGATGGCGCAGATGCAAAAGATGATGCCGCCCGGCGCCACCGCGCTGCCCCCGGGCGTGGGAATCAGCCCCGACATGATGGCCCGCTTGCAGCAAGCGATGAGCCAGCCGCTGTCGCCGCGTGAAACACTGGCCACGATAGATGAGCTGTTCGAACTGGGCTTCATGCCCAAGGCGGTCCAGGCTGAAATCAAGGAATGCCTGGTGCTCGTGCCCGCCGCCGCGGCGCCGATGGGCATGGCCATGGGCCTGCTCAAGCCGATGATTCCGCAGATGCGCGAGGCCCGCGAGGAGCTGCATGCCCTGTCGCCCGCCGAGCAAGACGAAGCCGCGGCGGCGCTGGTGCAGGAGATCGGGCCGCTGCCGGCCGGGCAGCGCGCGGAGTTCATCGAGCATCTCGGCTCGGGGTTCTTTCCAAAGCGCATGGCCGACAAGATCAAGGCGCAACTGCTGGCCCGCTAACACGGCCCGGAGGGCTTCAAGTGGGCGCGCCATGCGGTAACCTGCGCGCCTTCAAAAGGGGAGCCCCAACATGTTCGACACGGCCATTGCCGGCAGCCTGCCCAAACCCGCCTGGCTGGCGGAAACCGAGAAGCTCTGGCCGCAATGGAAGAGCAGTGGTGCTGAGCTGGCCCAGGCCAAACTCGACGCCACGCTGCTGTGGATCAAGGCCCAGGAAGACGCCGGCCTGACGGTGATCGGCGACGGCGAGCAGTCGCGCCAGCATTTCGTGCACGGCTTTTTGGAGCAGGTGGAGGGCATCGACTTCGAGCACAAGGTCGAAATGGGCATCCGCAACGAGCGCTACAAGGCCATGGTGCCGCAAGTGGTGGCAGCGTTGCGCTTGAAGGGTCGGGTGCATGCGGCCGAAGCGCAGTTCCTGCGCGCGAACACCAAGCACCGCATCAAGTTCACCCTGCCTGGCCCGATGACGATCGTTGACACCGTGGCCGACCGCTTCTACGGCGACCGCATCAAGCTCGGCCACGCCTTTGCCGAACTGCTGAACCAGGAGGCGCTGGCCTTGCAGGCCGATGGCGTGGACGTGATCCAGTTCGATGAGCCGGCCTTCAATGTCTACATGGCAGAGGCCACCACCTGGGGCGTGGCCGCATTGGAACGCGCCGCGCAGGGCCTGACCTGCACCACCGCGGTTCACATCTGCTACGGCTACGGCATCCAGGCCAACAACGACTGGAAGAAGACCCTGGGCGCACAGTGGCGGCAATACGAGCAGGTGTTTCCGGCGCTGGCGGCCAGCGCAATCGACCAGGTCAGCCTCGAATGCATCCACTCGCAAGTGCCCGCCGAACTGATGGCCTTGCTCAAGGGCAAGGATGTGATGGTGGGCGTGATCGACGTGGCGAATGACGCCATCGAGACCGCAGACGAAGTGGCCGACACCATCGGCCGCGCCCTGCAATTCGTGCCGCGCGACCGCCTGGTGGCCTGCACCAACTGCGGCCTGGCGCCGATGAAGCGCGAAGTGGCGCAGGCCAAGCTGCGCGCCTTGGCGCAAGGCGCGGCGCTGGCGCGGCAGCGCTACGGCGCCTGAAAACACTTCATTCAACAGGACACGGCCACCATGCTCACCGTCAACAAAATCATTCCCCAGGGCCGCGGCCTGGCCGCCGTGTTGCTCAAGCGCGCGCCGCAGGTTGAACTCGATTGGGATGTGCGCCAGAAGAGCCGCTTCGACGCCACCGATTCCAGCGGCCGCGCCCTGGCCATCTTCTTGCCGCGCGGCAGCGTGGCGCGCGGTGGCGATGTGCTGGTGGCTGAAGACGGCAGCTTCGTGCGCGTGCTGGCCGCGCCGCAGCCCGTGCTGGTGGTGCGCCATTGCAGCGAGCACGGCACGCCGTTCGATTTGTTGCGCGCGGCCTATCACCTGGGCAACCGGCATGTGCCGCTGGAGCTGAAGGCCGACCACTTGAAGTTGGAGCCCGACCATGTGCTGGCGGCGCTGCTGCGCCAGCAGCATTTGATCGTCACCGAAGCCAACGCGGCGTTCGAGCCTGAAGCTGGCGCGTACGTTGCCACGGAGCAATCCGGGCATGGCCACGAGCACAACGCGGCGCATGACCATGAACATGACCACGGACATGACCACGATCACGACCACAAGCACTGAGCCATCCGCCATGGCACCCGGCAGCCTGCTGCGGCTGATGTGGCTGGCCTCGCCCGCGTTGCCGGTGGGCGCCTTCAGCTATTCCGAAAGCCTGGAGGCGGCGGTCGATTCACAACAGGTGGCCAACGAGACGCAAGTGCAGGCCTGGCTGCTCGATCAACTCGCCCTGGCGCAAGCGCGCGCCGACTTGCCCGTGGCCGCGGCGGCGCACGCCGCCTTTTCACAAAATGACGCACAAAGTGACGCCGAACGTTTGCAAGTGCTCAACGACTGGGTGCTGCACACCCGCGAGAGCGCCGAGCTGCGCCAGCAGACCTTGCAAACCGGCCGCTCCATGGCCGCCTGGCTGGGCCAGCGCATGGGCGTGGCCGATGCGCGTTGGCAACTGCTCAACACCTTGGCGCCTGCGCCCACCTGGCCGCTGGCCTTTGCCCTGGCGGCGCTGCATGCCGGCGCGAACGCGCGCGACGCCTTGCTGGCGATGGCCTTCGGCTGGGCCGAGAACATGGTGCAGGCGGCGGTGAAGGCCGTGCCGCTGGGCCAGAGCGCCGGCCAGCGCGTGTTGCAAGCGCTGGTGGATGCGTTGCCGGGCCACATCGAACAGGCCCTGGCGCTGGCTGACGATGAACGCCAGGCCTTCGCCCCCATGCTGGCCATTCTTTCGGCGCAGCATGAACACCAGTATTCGCGGCTGTTCCGCTCGTAGCGGGCGGCGGCATCAACCAGGCACTAACACCACATGAACTCACCCCTGCACACCATTCCCGGCCGCCACAAGCGCCTGCCTCCGCTGCGCGTGGGCGTGGGCGGGCCGGTGGGCTCGGGCAAGACCACCTTGGTGGAAATGCTGTGCAAGGCGATGCGCGAGCGCTGGGACCTGGTGGTGGTGACGAACGACATCTACACCAAGGAAGACCAGCGCCTGCTCACCTTGGCCGGCGCGCTGGCACCCGAACGCATCATGGGCGTGGAAACCGGCGGCTGCCCGCACACGGCGATTCGGGAAGATGCGTCGATCAACCTCGAAGCGGTGGACCGCATGCTGGAAAAATTCCCCCAGGCTGACATCGTTTTTATCGAAAGCGGCGGCGACAACCTGGCCGCCACCTTCAGCCCGGAGTTGAGTGACTTGACGATCTACGTGATTGACGTGGCCGCGGGCGAGAAGATCCCGCGCAAGGGCGGGCCGGGCATCACCAAGAGCGACCTGTTCATCATTAACAAGACCGACCTGGCGCCCTACGTGGGCGCCAGCCTGGAAGTGATGGACGCTGACACGCGGCGCATGCGCGGCAGCCGGCCCTTCGTGATGACCAACCTGAAAACCAAGCAGGGCTTGGCTGAGGTGGTGAGCTTCATCGAACAGCGCGGTTTGTTGCACGCGGCGTAGGCCGGCGATGGCCTGGCATGCCGCGCTGCGGCTGCACTACGAGCGTGCCGACGAACGCACGCGCGCGCAGGCCGAGCATGAAGGGCCGCTGCGCGTGCTCAAGGCGCTGTACCCCGAAGGCCCGGGCATTTGCCACCATGTGCTGGTGCATCCGCCTTCGGGCCTGGTGGGCGGCGATGTGCTGGGCCTGACCATGACCCTGGCGGCCAACGCCCACGCCCTGGCCACCACCGCCGGGGCCACGCGCTTTTATCGCAGCCTGGGGTTGCAAGCGCAGCAGAGCGTGCAGGCCCACCTGGCCAGCGGCGCGCGGCTCGAATGGCTGCCGCAGGAAAACATCATTTACAGCGGCGCCCAGGCGGTCAACCGACAATGTTTCGAGCTGGACGCGGGCGCTGAAATGCTGGGCTGGGATCTGCTGGCGCTGGGCCTGCCCGCGGCCGACCGGCCCTTTGTGCGCGGCTGTGTGCACCAGCGCATTGAAGTGCCCGGCGCCTGGCTGGACGCCGCGCGCATCGACGCGGCCGACGTGCGCCTGCTGGATTCACCCCTGGGCCTGGCCGGCCGGCGCGCCTTGGCCACGATGTGGTTCGCCGCCGGCTCACCTCTTGCGTTAAGCCGGGTCGAGCTGGCGCTGGAAGCGGCGCGCCAGGTCATTGCTCAACACGGCGCCGCGGTGCGCGCGGGCGTCAGCCTGGTTCACCCCCAGGTGCTGGTGCTGCGCGCGCTGGCCCCACGCATCGAGCCGCTGGCGGCACTGTTGCAACCCGTGCGCGTGGCCTGGCGCGAGGTGTTGTGGCAACTGCGCGGTGCCGCGCCGCGGGTCTGGCAGACCTGAATACCGCCGTCCCTGTGGCACAGTCAGCGCCGCCCACTGCCTCACACCAGCACAAGGAAACACCATGCCCGTGCGCCTGTTCAGCACCCTGTTATGTCTGCTGCTGGCGGCGCTGCCGGCGCGGGCGCAAGACGAGCAGATCAACATCCTGTGCTCGGTGCAGGTCGATTGGTGCAACCTGATCCAGACCACGTTCTCGCGCGTCGCCGGCGTCAAGGTCAACATCATCCAGCGCAGCACCGGCGAGGCGCTGGCGCAGTTGCATGCCGAGAAGGCCAACCCCAAGACCGACCTGTGGTTCGGCGGCACCGGCGACCCGCACCTCGCCGCGGCCGGGCAAGACCTGACGCTGGTCTACAAGTCGCCTTCGCTCAACCAGTTGCACCCCTGGGCGCAGCGCCAGGCCGAACAGTCGGGTTGGCGCACGGTGGGCATCTACCTCGGGCCGCTGGGCCTGGCCTACAACAGCGAGCTGCTGGTCAAGCGCAAAATTGCCCCGCCCAAGGGTTGGCAAGACTTGCTGCGGCCCGAATTCAAGGGCGAGGTGCAGATGGCCAACCCGGCTTCGAGCGGCGGCGCCTACACCGCGGTGGCCACGCTGGTGCAACTGATGGGCGAGCCGCAGGCCTGGGAATACATGGCCAAGCTGCACAAGAACATCAGCACCTATCAACGCTCGGGCGAGGCGCCGATCAAGGCGGTGTCGCGCGGCGAGGCGCTGCTGGCCATCAGCTTCATCGCGCTCGGCCCGGGCGAGAAAGCGGCGGGCTTTCCCACCGAAACGCTGACGCCGGTGGAAGGCACGGGCGCCGAGATTGGCGCCATGTCGATCATCAAAGGCGCGCCGCATTTGAACGCGGCCAAGAAGTTTTACGAATGGGCGCTCACGCCGCAGGCGCAGCAGTTTGCCTTTGCGGCGCGTGGCTTCCAGGTGCCTTCGAACAAGGCCACGCCGGTGGATGCGCGCGTGCCCGATGTGAAGAGGATCAAGCTCATCGACTACGACTACGCCAAGTACGGCAGCGCGGCCGAGCGCAAGCGCTTGATCACCACCTGGGAAGAAAAGGTGCGGGCCTTGCCGCAATGACGGCCACGGCCGGCCGTGGCGGCTCACGCGGCGTGCAGCCGCGTTCCGGGCGGCGGCAAAAGTAGGCATTGCCCGCCGGCTTGTGCCGCGCCGCACCCCAAGCGGGGGGACCCTTGGCGCGAGGCTTTGACTAGAGTTGATCGCTTGCCCGTGCACCCCCACTGCGGCCGCGAATGCGGCGGCGCGGTCGGGGTGTTTTGCCTTGAACGCGAGAACCCTTCATGCCCCTGCCTGCGACACGATGCCGTGCCCCACTTCCCCTGGCGGGTGTCCTGGCTGCGGCCGCGCTGATGCTGGTGCTTGCGGGCTGCGGCGGTGGTGGTGGCGCCGCCCAAGGCGCAGCGCAGGGCGCTGATGCGGCGTCATCTGAAGCGCGCAGCCAGGGCCTGGCCGCGGCCCCGCCGAGCACGATCCCGGCGGATGCCAACGCCAAGGGCATGTGGGGCCCGGTCTTCAACTGGCCGCTGATCCCCATCCACGCCGTGCTGATGCCCGACGGCCGCGTGCTCACCTTCGGCAGCCGGCCCGATGGCAGCTCCACGGCTTACCACGGCGTCGACATCTGGGACAACCAGGCCAGCCCCGATCAAGGCCACCTGTTCATCGCCAACGGCACCGGCAACGATCTGTTCTGCGGCACGCAGCTCTTGCTGCCACCGGCCGACATGGCCAGCGCGCCGAACGTGTTCATGGCCGGGGGTGACGCCTGGAACGGCGCGCAAAGCACCTTCATCGGCCACAACCGCAGCACCGTGTTCAATGGCGCCAGCAACAGCCTGGCCGGGGGCGCCCTGATGGGCCAGCCGCGCTGGTATGCCAGCGCCATCACGCTGGTCAACGGCGAGACGTATATACAAGGTGGCTTCGGTGGTGTCGATCGGCCCGAGGTGCGGCAACTGGACGGCAGCTTTCGCCTGCTGACCGGTGCCAACACCAGCTTCCTGCTCTGGTCGTACCCGCGCAACTACGTCATGCCCGATGGCCGCGTGTTCGGCTATGACTTCGAAGGCCGCATGTACTTCGTCGACACCGCCGGCACGGGCAACGTGGCGGCCAAGACCATCCTGCCCTTGCAGTACTTCGGCGCCGGCAGTTCCGCCATGTTCCGGCCCGGGCGCATCTTGCAGGTGGGTGGCCACACGAATGCCACGGCGGTGATCGATGTCACCAGCGGCACGCCGGTGTTCACGCCCACGCAGTCGGTGAGCACGGTGCGCAAGTTGATGACCGCCACCCTGCTGGCCGACGGCCAGGTGCTGGTCACCGGTGGCAGCCCGGTGTGGAACGAATTGGCGGGCGCCAACAAGGCCGCCGAGATCTGGAACCCGACCACGGCGCAGTGGACGCTCGGCGCCGAAGGGGCGCGCGCGCGGCTGTATCACTCCACCGCCCTGATGCTGCCCGACGCCACCGTGCTGGTGGGCGGCGGCGGCGCGCCCGCGCCGGCAGGCGTGGGCCCGGCGGGCGAGCAGAACATGCAGACCTATTACCCGCCCTACCTGTTCACGCCGGGCGGCGCACTGGCGGTGCGCCCGGTCATCAGCGCGGCGCCGGACTGGTTAACGATTGGCAAGACTTTCAACGTGCAGGCTTCCGGCAGCGGCGGCATTTCGCGCGTGACGCTGGTCAAGACCGGCTCGGTCACCCATGGCTGGAACTTCGACCAGCGCTTCCTCGACCTCAGCTTCGGCCGCACGCCCGCGGCGGGCGGCGACGCCCTGGCCGTGAACCCGCCGTCGCGTGCGGGCGAGGCCACGCCGGGCTACTACATGCTGTTTGTGTTCAACGACGCGGGCGTGCCTTCGCTGGCGCGCATCGTGCGCATCGGCGTGGCCGACCCGGTGGCCACGCCGGGCGCGCCCACGCTGGCCAGCCCCGGGCCGCAGGCCAGCGCGCTGGGCGTGGCCCATAGTCTGCAACTGGCGGCGAACGCCGGCAACGGCGCCAGCCTGGTCTACAGCGCCACCGGTCTGCCCCCGGGCCTGCGGCTGGACGCCCTGTCTGGCCTCATCACCGGCACGCCCAATGCGCCGGGCAGCCACAACGTGGTGGTCTCAGTCAGTGACCGTGGCAACAGCAGCAGCGCAAGTTTCGTGTGGGCGGTGAACGGGGCCACGGCACTGGGCCTGACGCTGGCGCCCACCCCTGGCGCCAGCCTGGCGGGCAGTGCGGCGTCATTCGCCGCTGCGGCCAGTGGCTTGGGCGTGGAATATTCGTGGACGTTTGGCGACGGCAGCGCGGCCACGGCGTGGTCGAGCGTGTCGTATGTCACCAAGGTCTACGTCAAGCCCGGCACCTACGCGGTGACGCTGAACCTGCGCGACCAGTCCGGCGCGGTGCTCAGCCGCAGCTTCATCCAGACCGTCTACCTGGGGCACGACACCAAGCTGCCTGCGGTGTCGACCAACGTCTTGTTCGAAGTGCCGCACTTCGGCCGCCCGCGGCTGTGGGTGGTGAACGCCGACAACGATTCCATCACCGGCTTCGACTCCATCACCAATGCCCGCCTGGGCGAGGTGAGCGTGGGCGCCGGGCCGCGCGCCATTGCGGCGGCGGGCAACGACCTGCTGTGGGTGACGAACAAGCACGACGCCAGCCTGAGCATCGTTGACCCCGCCGCCCTGAGCGTGATGCGCACCCTCATGCTGCCGCGCGCCTCGCAGCCCTTCGGCCTGGCCATCTCGCCCACCGCACCCCAGGCCTTCGTGGTGCTGGAAGCCACGGGCGAGCTGCTACGCTTCGACACAGGCAGCTTCGCCCAGACCGGGCGCCTGGCCCTGGGTCCTAACGTTCGACATGTGTCGGTGGCGGGCGACGGCAAAACGGTGTTCGTGTCGCGCTTCATCACGCCGCCCTTGCCGGGCGAAGGCACGGCCGCGTTTGCCATGCCGGCTGACCGTGGCGGTGAGGTGCTGGAGGTGGACGCCGCAGCCATGACCCTCACGCGCACCATCGTGCTGGCGCCTTCCAGCCGCCCCGACGCCGAAAACCAGGGCAGCGGCGTGCCCAACTACCTGGGCCCGGTGAGCATCTCGCCCGACGGCACGCAGGCCTACGTGCCGAGCAAGCAAGACAACATCGGCCGCGGCCAGATGCGCAACGGCGCGGCGCTGGACTTCCAGAACACGGTGCGCGCTGTCAGCTCGCGCATCTTGCTGCGCGGCGCGGGCGCCGGCAGCGAAGACCTGGGGCGGCGCATCGACCACGACAACGCCGGCCTGGCCAGCGCGGCGCTTTACGACCAGCGTGGCGTGCTGCTCTTCGTGGCCTTGGAAACCAGCCGCGAAGTGGCCGTGCTCGATGCGCATTCGGGCGCCCAGTTGATGCGCTTTGATGTGGGCCGTGCGCCGCAGGGCCTGGCCTTGTCGGCCGACGGCTACACGCTGTACGTCAACAACTTCATGGACCGCACAGTCGGCGTGTTCGACCTGCGCCCGCTGCTCACCGACGGCCTGGCGCTGGTGCAGCCGCTGGCCACCTTGCCGGCGGTGACCACGGAGCGCCTGGCGCCGCAGGTGTTGCAGGGCAAGCAACTCTTCTACGACGCGCGCGACCCGCGTCTGGCGCGCGACCGCTACCTCAGTTGCGCCGCCTGCCACAACGACGGTGGCCATGATGGCCGCGTCTGGGACATGACGCAGGCCGGCGAAGGGCTGCGCAACACCATCAGCCTGCGCGGCCGCGCCGGCGCCCAGGGGCGTTTGCACTGGAGCGGCAGCTTCGACGAGGTGCAAGACTTCGAGGGCCAGATTCGCAGCCTGGCCGGTGGCACCGGCTTGCTCAGCGACGCGCAGTTCAACGCCGGCACGCGCAGCCAGCCGCTGGGTGAGCCCAAGGCCGGCCTGAGCGCGGAGCTGGATGCGCTGGCGGCCTACGTCGGGTCGCTCAACACCTTTACCGCCAGCCCCTTGCGCCAGGCTGATGGCCGGCTCAGCACCGAGGCGGTGGCCGGGCAGGCCGTGTTCGCCGCCAGGTGCGCCAGTTGCCATGCCGGCAGCGCGTTCAGCGACAGCGTTGATGCGGTCCTGCACGACCTGGGCAGCCACAACGCGGCCAGCGGCCAGCGCCTGGGCCGGCCCCTGGCGGGCATCGACACGCCGAGCCTGCGCGACGCCTGGGCCACAGCGCCCTATCTGCACAACGGCAGCGCGGCCACGCTGCCAGAGGCCGTGACCGCGCACCGGGGCCTGAGCCTGAGTGCCGCCGACCTGGCCAACGTGGTGGCCTACACGCAGCAAATCGGTGGCGAGGAAGCCCGTGCGCCGGCCAGCACAGCCAACCTGGTGCTGCGCGCCAAGGCCACGTTGCTGGACAAGATCGGCGCGCTGTATGAAGTGCGCGTCAACGGCAACGTCGTCGGCGCCGGGCAGCTTGACGCCCAGGGCTGGGTGGACTTGTTCTTCGACGTGGCCGCGCTGGTGGCCAACGCGGTGGTGGAGGTGGTATTCAAGAACGACGCCGCCAACGCCAGCGACGACCGCAACCTGGCCGTGCAGTCGATCACGCTCAACGGTGTTGCCACGCTCGCCGCCGCCGGCCCCGGCGTGGTGATCGACCCGGGCGCCGGTGCTCAAGCGTTCGACGGTGTGGGCGTGATGCCGGCAGCCAACACGGGCGGCTGGATGCCCTGGGACGCGGCGCTGCGCCTGACGGTGCCCGATTTGAGCAGCGGCAACCAGGTGACGGTGCGCGGCGCGGCCAGCCTGGCCGGTGGCGTGGGCGCGCAGATTGAACTGCGCATCAACGGCGTGCTGGTGGGCAGCCGCATGGTGTCGTCCACCACCGTGGTGGACATGGTGTTTGCCACGCCGGCGGTGGCAGCGGGCGACCGCATCGATGTGGTCTTCACCAACGACCTCATGCTCAATGGCGAAGACCGCAACCTGTTCGTCGAATCGGTGACGGTGCGCGGTGTGCTCGTGCCGGCCACCGCCGCGGGCGTGGTCATCGACCCCGGCGCCGGCGCGCAGGCCGTTGACGGTGTGGGCGTGATCGCCGCGGCCACCTATGGCGGCTGGGTGCCCTGGAACGGCGCGTTGCGGCTGGTGGCGCGGTAGTGGGGGGGTGGGGGGCAGGGGTGGCGGGGAAAAAAACAAGGGTTTGTGTGATTTGGGGGGGGGAAAACACAACCAAAAGAGGCCGGCGCGGCGGGGTTTTAGAAAAAAGCCCCAGACCCCAGAAC
>JANMYI010000341.1:0-5807 GCA_031381955.1 Burkholderiales bacterium | reverse complement strand
TCTTGCCGCCTTCCAACGCGACATCGAAAGGATCAGCCGTGAAGACCGTGACGCTTGATGTGTGCCCGCCTGCGCAGGCGATGGCTGGCTTTGCGCAAGCCTGGAAGACCGGGAAGGGGTCGAAGACCGGTCGAATTTCCTTTGCCACCCCGGAACTTCTCTGGAAAGTGCTCACCGCCAAGCGCTGGGAACTGCTCAAGGCCCTTTGCGGCGCGGGGCCTGTCACCGTTCGCGAAGCAGCGCGCCGCGTCAACCGGGACGTCAAGGCCGTTCATACCGATTTGGCTGCACTGCTCTCGGCCGGCGTTCTGAGCCGCACGCAAGCCGGCCAGCTTGAGTTCCCTTACCAAGCCGTCAAGGTCGAGTTCTTGCTGCAAGCGGCATGAGGCACGCTGGGGGCAAAGTCCCTCGCTCGTGTGGGCAACAACGGCAAGCCGACAGGCCACTCCGGCGCAACCCATGCGCCCACCGCCCCGCCTGGGGCATGATCGCGCTTGGTCACCCACTCTGCGGCACCCGCCGCAATCACCCCCATGCTGTATCCCGCCCAAGGCCACCAGCCCGAAGTGAGCGTGCGCAAGTTCGTGCTCAGCGTTGAAGACGTGTGGCACGACGGTGGCCAGCGCCTGGCGCAACCACTGCAGCGCGGCTGGGTGGCGGCGGTCATCCACAACCCCTATGCCGGGCGCCACGTGCCCGACATTCAGCCCTTCATGGAGTCGTTGAAGCCGCTGGGGCTTGACATGGCGGACCGGCTCATTGCGGCGTTAGGCGGCGCGCAGAACATTCACAGCTACGGCAAGGGTGGGCTGGTGGGCAGTGCCGGCGAAATCGAGCACGGCCATCTGTGGCACTTACCCGGCGGTTATTGCATGCGCGATCGCATCGCGGGCTCGCACGCCATCGTGCCTTCGGCCACCAAGCTCGGCGCCATGGGGGCGAGCATCGACATTCCCCTGCACCACCGCGTGGCGGCCTATGTGCGCAGCCATTTCGACGGCGTGGTGGTGTGCGTGCCCGATGCGCCGCGGGCCGACGAAATCATGTTCGTGCAGGCCATGGCCACGGGGCCGCGCCCGCATGCCCGGGTCGGCGGCCTGCAGGCCGGCGAGATTGCGAAGTTTGATGGTCAACGCTGAAGGAGAACACCGCATGAGTGACATTCAACGCAGAGCCTTTGTCGGCGCCGCCGGCATCCTGTTGATGGGCCTGAACGGCACGGCGCGCAGCGCTGGCACCATCAAGCCCGGCAGCAAGAGCGCGCTGCTGGTGATTGATGTGCAGAACTGCTTCGTCAGCGGCGGCACGCTGGCGGTGAAGGATGGCGAGGCCGTGGTGCCCATCATCAACAAGCTGGCCGGCGCGTTCGAGAACATCGTGCTGACGCAAGACTGGCACACCGCCGGTCACGTCTCGTTCGCCTCGGCGCACAGCGGCAAGAAGCCGTTCGAGACCACCCAGCTCAGCTACGGCACCCAGGTGTTGTGGCCCGACCATTGCGTGCAGGGCACGGCTGACTCCAACCTGCACAAAGACCTGGCGATCCCGAAGGCCCAGCTCATCATCCGCAAGGGCTTTCATCAAGACACCGACAGCTATTCCGCCTTCATGGAAGCCAACCGCAAGACCAGCACCGGCCTGGCCGGCTACCTGAAGGCGCGCGGCATCAACCAGGTGTATGTGTGCGGCTTGGCCACCGATTTTTGCGTCGCCTGGACGGCGCTGGATGCGCGCAAGGCCGGCTTTGCCGCCAGCGTGATCGAAGACGCCTGCCGCGGCATCGACCTGAACGGCTCGCTCCAAGCGGCCTGGGCGCAGATGACCAAGGCCGGGGTCAAGCGCATTCAATCCTCAGACATTGCCGTCTAACATTTATTTCCACAGGAGAAACGTTCCATGTTCAAGCCCTTGTTTGCCGCCACCGCGCTGGCCCTGCTTTGGCAAGTGCCGGCCGCGGCGCAAGACACGCTGAAGATCGGTGAGATCAACAGCTACAAGGCGCAGCCGGCCTTTCTGGAGCCGTATAAAAAGGGCTGGGAACTGGCCGTGGAGGAAGTCAACGCTTCGGGCGGCGTGCTGGGCAAGAAGCTGCAAGTCATTTCGCGCGACGACAACGGCAACCCGGGGGATGCGGTGCGCGTGGCCGAGGAGCTCGTGTCGCGCGAAGGCGTGGCGCTGATCACCGGCACGTTCCTGTCGAACATCGGCCTGGCCGTGACCGACTTCGCCAAGCAACGCAAGGTGTTCTTCCTGGCCGCCGAGCCGCTAACGGACAAGATCACTTGGCAGAACGGCAACCGCTACACCTTCCGCTTGCGCCCCAACACCTATATGCAGGTGGCCATGCTGGTGCCCGAGGCGGCGAAGATGAACAAGAAGCGCTGGGCCATCGTCTACCCGAACTACGAATACGGCCAGTCTGCCGCTGCCACCTTCAAGGCGATGCTGAAAAAGGCGCAGCCCGACGTGGAGTTCGTGGCCGAACAGGCGCCGCCGCTGGGCCGCCTGGACGCCGGTGCTGTCTCTCAAGCGTTAGCCGACGCCAAGCCCGACGCCATCTTCAACGTGCTGTTCGGCGCCGACCTGTCGCGCTTCGTGCGCGAAGGCAACACCCGCGGCCTGTTCAAGGGCCGCGAAGTGGTGAGCCTGCTCACCGGCGAGCCCGAATACCTCGACCCGCTGCGCGATGAAGCGCCCGTGGGCTGGGTCGTCACCGGCTACCCGTACTACGGCATTCAAACGCCCGAGCACAAGAAGTTCTTCCTGGCCTACTACAACAAGTACAAGGAATTCCCCAAGCTCGGCTCGGTGGTGGGCTACACCACCATCTGGTCTTTGGCTGAAGGCTTGCGCAAGGCCAAGTCGGCTGAGACTGAAAAGCTGATCGCTGCCTTCAAAGGCCTGAGCTTGATGTCGCCGTTCGGCCCCATCACCTACCGCGCCAGCGACCATCAGTCCACCATGGGCGCCTACCTGGGCAAGACCCAGCTCGAAGGCGGCAAGGGCGTGATGGTCGATTACCGCTACCTCGACGGCGCCAAGTACCTGCCCAGTGCCGAGGAAGTGAAGTCATTGCGGCCGGCAGATTGAGCCCGCGCTGGCTGATTTGTTGACGCCGGGAAGATGACCCTGTCTTCCCTGCTGCTGCAAACCCTCACCGGGTTGGCAGCGGCCTCTTCCCTGTTCCTCGTGGCCAGCGGGCTGAGCCTGATCTTCGGCGTCACCCGCATCGTCAACTTCGCGCACGGCTCGTTCTACATGCTCGGGCTGTATGCGGCGGTTGCCTTCACTGAAACGTTAGGCAGCGGGCCGCTGGGCTTCTGGGGCGCGGTGCTGCTGGCCGCCCTGGCCGTGGCAGTGCTCGGCGCGGCGGTGGAAATGCTGGTGCTCAAGCGCCTGTATGCCGCGCCCGAGCTGTACCAACTGCTCGCCACCTTTGCGCTGGTGCTGGTGTTCAAGGATCTAGCCCTGAAGCTGTGGGGGCCTGAAGACTTGTTGGGACCCAAGGCGCCGGGGCTGAAGGGCGCCGTCGAGCTGCTCGGCCAGCCCTTCCCCAGCTACGACTTGCTGCTCATCGCCATCGGCCCGCTGGTGCTGGGGCTGCTGTGGCTGCTGCTGGCGCGCACGCGTTTTGGCTTGCTGGTGCGCGCGGCCACGCAAGACCGCGATATGGCCGCCGCGCTGGGCGTGAACCAGCGCTGGCTGTTCACCGGTGTGTTTGCGCTGGGCACCTTTCTGGCCGCGTTGGGCGGGGCGCTACAGATGCCGCACGAGCCGGCCAACCTGGGCCTTGATTTGGCCGTGGTGGGCGAGGCCTTCGTGGTGGTGGTGGTGGGTGGCATGGGTTCCATCGGCGGCGCCTTCGTGGCCAGCCTGATCATTGCGCTGGTGAAGGCGTTTTGCATCGCTGCCGGCTCGATCGACTTGTTTGGCAGCCCCTTCCCCTTGAGCAAGCTCACCCTGGTGGCCGAATTCCTGGTCATGGCCGTGGTGCTGGTGTGGCGGCCGTTCGGCTTGTTCGGCAAGGCCCAGGGCGCGGTGCGCGCCCACGCCGCCATCGACCCGCCGCTGCGCCGCCTGCCGCGGCTGTGGCAGGTGCTGGGCGCCGTAGCGCTGCTGGCCTTGGCGCTGCTGCCGTTGTTGCACGCCAGCTACCCCTATCTCGCCGTGCTGATGATCGACCTGCTGGTGGCCGTGCTGTTCGCCGCCAGCCTGCACTTCCTGATGGGCCCGGCCGGCATGCACTCCTTCGGCCACGCGGCCTACTTCGGCCTGGGCGCGTATGGCGCCGCGCTGGGCCTGAAGGCGCTGGCCTTGCCGATGGAAGTGGCGCTGTTCACCGCGCCGCTGCTGGCGGCCCTGGGGGCCATCGTCTTCGGCTGGTTTTGCGTGCGCCTGTCGGGTGTGTACCTGGCGATGTTGACGCTGGCCTTTGCGCAGATCGTCTGGTCCATCGTGTACCAGTGGGATGCCCTCACCGGCGGCAGCAACGGGCTGCTGGGCATCTGGCCTTCTGAATGGTTAACCCCCAAGCCCGCGTATTACCTGCTCACCCTGGTGTGCGTGGCCGGCGGCTGTGCCCTGCTGGTGCGAGCCCTGCACGCCCCCTTTGGCCTGGCACTGCGCGGCGCGAAGGATTCACCGCTGCGCGCTGAAAGCCTGGGTATCAACGTGGCGCGTGTGCAATGGCTGGCCTTTGTGATCGCCGGCACCCTGGCCGGCCTGGCCGGCGCGCTCTTCGCCTTTGCCAAAGGCACCATCTCACCTGAATCGTTAGGCGTGGGCAAGTCGGTTGATGGCCTGGTGATGGTGCTGCTGGGCGGGGTGCAGGCGGTGAGCGGCCCGTGGGTCGGCGCGGCGCTGTTTACTGGGCTACAAGACAGCCTGATGCGCGACACCGAATACTGGCGCGCCCTGCTCGGCGCGGCCATGCTGGCCATGGTGTTGGTGTTCCCGGCAGGCGTGGCCGGCGGCGTGCGCAAGCTTGTACTGCGCGATCCGAAATGAGCGCACAGCCCTTGCTTGCGGTGCGCGGCCTGTGCAAGGCCTATGGCGGCGTGCAGGCTGTTTCAAACGTTGGTTTTGACTTGCAAGCCGGCGAGATGCTGGCCTTGATCGGCCCCAACGGTGCGGGCAAGACCACCTGCTTCAACCTGCTCAACGGCCAGACTGTGGCTGACGCCGGTTCGGTGCGGTTCAACGGGCAAGAGCTGCTGGGCCGCAAGCCGCGCGAAGTCGCCCGCCTGGGCGTGGGCCGCACCTTCCAGATCGCCGAGGTCTTTGCCTCGCTCACCGTGCTTGAAAACGTTCAGCTCGCCCTGCTCTCGCACGCGCGCCAGCACCTGCGCCTGTGGCGCAGCGCGCGCGGGCAACAGCGTGAGCCGGCACTCAAACTGCTGGCTCAGGTGGGCATGCTGGCGCAGGCCGAACGCGCCATGAGCGTGCTCGCCTATGGCGATGTGAAGCGGGTGGAACTGGCCATGGCCCTGGCCCATGCGCCGCGCTTGCTGTTGATGGATGAGCCCACCGCCGGCATGGGCGCGGCCGAACGCCACGCGCTCATGGCGCTGACCAAACGCCTGGCGCACGAGCAGCACCTGGCCGTGCTGTTCACCGAGCACAGCATGGACGTGGTGTTTGCGCATGCTGACCGGCTGCTGGTGCTGTCGCGCGGTGAACTCATCGCCCAAGGCCCGCCGGCCGCGGTGCGGCAAGACGCCAAGGTGCGCGAGGTGTATTTCGGCATGGGAACCACCTTCCATGGCTGACGCGATGTTGAGCGTGCAAGGCCTGAGCGCCTGGTATGG
>JANMYI010000333.1:0-7277 GCA_031381955.1 Burkholderiales bacterium | reverse complement strand
TTCAACAAGGCGCGCGCGATGGGTGACACCCAGCTCACCTCGCCGGCCAGCGAGTCGGCCTCGTCAATGCCCTTGATCGTGATGGTGCGCTGGCCGCCCGCCGCGGTGGCATAGGTGACGGTGGCGCCGAAAAAAATCTGGTCATTGCCATGGTGGGCCGACGGGTCGGCCACCTCCGCCACATCAAGCCGGTGGGTCAGGAAGCGGATGCGCCGGTCGATTTCACGCAGCCGCTTCTTGCCGTAGATGTAGTCGCCGTTCTCGCTGCGGTCGCCGTTGCTCGCGGCCCAATGCACCACCTCGACGATCTTCGGGCGTTCTGTGTCGAGCAACTGCATCAGCTCGGCGCGCAGCCGGGCGTAGCCGGCCGGCGTCATGTAGTTGCGCGTGCCCGCGGGCAAGGCGGGCGTGGCGGCGCCGTCTTCCTCGTCGTCATCGCCGCCGTCGTTTTCCTTGACAAAGGCCTTGTTCATGGCCGCTGGAGTGTGCGGTTAAGACTCACTTTTTGGCGGCGTGCAGCAGCCACAGGCGCGCCAGGTCGGCCGCGCCGTCGCTGCCCGTCACGCCCTTGAAGGTGGCCACGGCCTTGTCTTTCTGCGCCGCGTTCCACTGCGTGGCGCCCAGCAGCAGCCGCGCATCGTCGGGGCGCTTGACATCGCTGCGCGCCAGGCCGCGCTCCATCAGTTCGATGCCTTTTTCAGCCTGGCCGATGCTGGCCAGCACGTAGCCCAGCTTGACCAGGCTGTCGCCGTCGCGCACGCGCGCGCCAGTGGTGTCGGCGCGTTCCATTTCCTTGCGGTCATCGGCCGCGGTCTTGGCCAGGCTGTCGCGCAGCTTGCGGTGCTCGGCCGCATTTGCGCCGCTGCCCAGCTTGCCCTTGCTGAACCCTTCTTCCAACACGCGCTGCGCTTCGATGGGGTAGCCGGCGCGGTTGAGCAGTTGCGTCATGTCTTCATAGTCGCCGGCTTCGCCCATGAGCCCCAAAGCGCGGCGCAGGCGCAGCGCATCGAGCGTCAGGCGCTCGGCGAAGCCGGGGCGGCGCTCGACGCGGGCCAGCAGGTCGGCCCAGTATTCGGGGTTCGGGTAGTGCGCCACCAGCCGTTCGAGCATGGCCTGGTAAGCCGCCTTGTCCTGGCGTTCGTTGGCGCTGGAAGCCAGCAGGCGCAGCACACGCTCTTGCGGCACTTTGCCCGCGGCGTCTTCGGCTTTGAGCACCTGGGCCAGTTGCTCGCTGGCGGCGGCATAGTCTTTGTTGAGGTACAGCGCCTGGCCCAGCAGCACGCGCAGGTCGACGCTGTTGCCGCCGGCGTCGAAGTACTGCTGCGCCCACTTCGCCGCCGCCGGGTACTGCTTGTTGCGGTAGGTGGCGTCGGCCAGGGCTTGCAGCATCAGTGCGCGGTCGGCCTGCGGCAGTTTGGGGCTGACCAGCACGGCTTCGAGTGCCGTGGTGGCCGGCCCGAGTTCGCCCGTCTTCAGGTACACCGACGCGCGCAGCCGCGCAATCAGGTAAGCCTCATACGGCGTGGCATTGGGCAGCGCATCGGCCTGCGCCAGTTTGGCCAGCGTGGTGGCGGTGTCGCCCGCCTTCAGCGCGTCTTGCGCGGCTTGCAAGGGCGCGCCCATTTCGGCACGCACGGTGTCGCCTGCAGGGGCGGATGCGGCCGGTGCGGCCGGGGTGGCCGCAGGGGTCTGGGCCCAGACATGCGGCAAGGCCAGGGCGGCAAGCAAGGCCAGGGCCGGAGTAGGCAGCTTCATGGGTGGACGAGTCCGGTTTTTTCCAGGGCCGAGACTCTACCGCGGCGCTGTACTCACTTCACCCCGGCATCGAATTGCGCGCTGAAATGCCCGGCCTTGATCAACGTTTGCCCGGCCAGGCTGCCCAGCTCGTACAGGGCGGCCAGGTTGTCGGGCTCGTCCATCGCCTCCAGCGCCTTCAGCTCCTTGGCGCTGCGCGTGATGCCCAACTTCTTGTCGCACCACGCGGGATCAAACATCACGTTGTAGCGCAGGTAGCTCAAGCGCGGCGCACCGGCCAGCGTGGGCTGCGCGAGTTGGGTTTCGCGGTCGATCTCACGCGCCGTGGGGCTGACCGAGAGCCACTGCATCACGGTTTCAACCATGTCGCCGCAATCGTCCATCAGCGAGGTCAGCGCGCGCATGGCATGCGCGGCCGAGACCCCCATCAAGCCGCTGGAAAGGCCCTGCGCCGGGTCGGCCTTGCCGGTGCCCAGCGACACCACCAACAGGTCGTCAGGCCCCACCTTCCAGTTGAAGTTGAAGCCTTCCAGTGTGGCCATGAGCATGAGCTGCAACGATGGGTTGTTGGCCGTGCTCACGCCACCATCGATGAACTCGCCCTTCACCGCACCCAGGCCGCGGGCTTTGTCGGCGCGCGCGATGTCGATGTTTTCGGGCGCAAAGAAATACGGCGCCGCGCTGCTGGCGCGCACCACCTTCCACAGCGGAAATTCACCGTTGGGAATGGTCGGCGAATTGGCTGAATTGACACTTGGCCGCACGCCGAAGTAGCGCGCGCGCGGGTTGTTGCTCAGCGGCCAGGGGCTGCCACTGTCCAGCCGCTTGGACATGACCATCAAGCCGGTGAGGTAGTCGCCCTGGGCCAGCGTGCGGTCACCAAACACCGACTTCAGGGCGCGCGACACATCGGCCGCGTCGAACTTCTGGCGCACCAGGCCCAGGCGCCAGATGCTGGGCTTGAACACCGCATTGCCCAGGTCTTCATAGTGCTGGCGCACCTCGGCCACCGTTTTGCCGATGGCCAATGCGGCCGCAATGATCGAGCCGGTGGATGTGCCGCCGATCAAGTCGAAGTAATGCGCCAGGCGGAAATCATCGTCGTCGCCGAAGCGCTTTTTCAACAGCGCCTCAATCTCGGCCAGCATGCCCAGGGTGAGCACGCCCCGAATGCCGCCACCATCGAGCGCGAGGATGCGTTTGGGGCCGACGGCTGGGTCCAGGTGCTGTGCAAAGGTGCGATAGGCCATGGTGCTTCTCCTTGGGGTTTGTCAACGCAATGCCGTTTCACGCGGGTTCAGCGCGTGGCACGGCGGTGGGGTCGAGCTGCGCGCGCAGCTCGCTCAGTGAATCAGCATGTTTGAAGCCGGCGGGCGTGCCTTCGGGCTGCAACAGAGCAGCCACGACGGCCCGGCGCGTGGCCTCATTGCGCAGGAAGTTGAAGTGGCTGACCTCGGGGCCTTCGGCGATGAGGTAGTCCACGCCCTGCACACGCTCCAGGCCGCCAAAGGCGGAATGCAGCGGCACCACCAGGTCGTCGCCCTTGGCGGCACCTTCCAGGCCGGTGATGAAGCGCTGCGCCCAGCGGCCCAGCTTGCTCAGGGCGCCGCCGCTTTGCGCCACGCCGGCCACCACGGTGAGCGGCGGATGCGTGGCGATGCCCTGGTTCAGGCGGGTGATCAATTCGGACTGCGGGCTCAATGCCGCCAGGCCCGGGCTGGCCTGCGGGTCGCTGAGCAGCCGGTCCAGGCCGGGGATGAGGCTGAGCGCCCAGCCGATGCCCGGCACCAGGCCCATCAGGCTGACGCCACGCTCGATGGAGCGCTCGAATATCGGCGTGCCAGCGGCGGGGCAGGCGATGCGGATGAAGCGTTCGATACGCAGCCCACGCGAACGAACCAGCGCCCTAAGCAACTCGTTCGTGGGATCACGTTTGTCGTCGTCGCCAAAGATGTCTTCCAGCTTCAAGTTGCCGACGGTTTGCCCCAGGCACAGAAGTTCAGCCACCAGCCCGCCGCCGCTGTGCGTGACGAAATGAACCCGCGCCTTGCCCGGCAAGGCTTGCAGCAAGGCCAGCGCTGCTGCAGCGGGATGTTGGGTGATGCTGCGGTATTGAAAGGCGTACAGCCGGCCACGGTAATGCTCGCGCAGTTGCTCGCGCTCGGGGTTGGGCTGATCGAGCAACTGGCCAAAGCTGCCTTGTGCACTGGCCGCCTCGCCGTGGATGAAGAGCAGAATCGGCTCATCACCTGGAACGTTAGTGGCCGCTCGAAGCTGCAAGCCGCTTTCGAACTCGAGTTGAAACAAGCCCAGTTCCTCGGGCTTGAGCGGCTCCATCGAATCAGCCAGGCGGGCGCGCAGGCTGGTGCCCAGGCTGCGCGGTGCGGGCGAAGGTGCCGGCACCGGTGACGATTTCAGACTCGGCGAAGCCACACCCTGCGCCTGAAGAACCTGCGCCTGCACCTGCACCAACAGTTGGCGGCGCAAGGTATGAATGGTCTGGCCCTGGCGGTTGCGTTGGGTGACCATGCCGAACACCAGCCACCACTCGCCGCTGCGCGGGTCGAACAGCAAACCGGTTTGGGTGCGCAGGTCAGGTTGTTCCTCAGCGAGCGCAAAGGCGTCACCATTGACGTCCAGCGCCCGAATCAGCCAGCGAGCTGCATCGACTGCGCGCTCCGCCAAGCCAATGAACAACCACGCGGCCGGCACGGGGGCAGCGCCGTGCAGCGCCAGCAACTGGGCATCCATCGGCGCCCAGTTCAAGGTCTGGCCGGAAGCTGGCGCGGTCAGTTGAATTACTTGCGCAGCGCGGTCCCAGCCCTCAAACCAGCCCAGGGCCTGCCCACGTACGCGGTCATCACCGTTGGCTGACGTGAACGTGTAGGTGCGCCCAACCTGCATCGTCTGGGCCTGGTCAGCGGGCACCGCAGCGCTGAGCACCAGCCCGCGATCCTGGCTCAGCAGCAGCAGCGGCCCGTGGCGCGAAGCGGCGTCTTCACAGACCAACACGGCGCGCTCGATCGCACCAGCCATGTCCTGCGCCAATGTCAAATTAAACCGCGCGCCGGCCAGCCATCGCAGCTCGATGTTGGCGCCAGGCGCCAGGCGCCCGACGTCAATTTGCGTGGCCACCTTCGGGTCGAGCCGCAAGGTCTGTTCACCCTGCGCCGGGCCGTCCACACCGGCGCGCCCCACCTGCAACCACATGGGCTCGCGCTGCGGCACGCTCACCACATGCCGGGCCAAGGTCGGTTCATCGGCCGGGCCGATCACGAGGTTGCTGCTGCCGTCGGCGTATTGGCGCAGCTCAACGCTCAAATCAAGCCGCGCTGCACCGCCGTCATCCAACAACCATTCGCCGCCTTCGGGCAATGCGGGTCGCGCCTGCGCACCGCTGCCCATCCAGGCCTGCGTGTCGAGCCGCTGCGCCGCGGCATAGGCCAGTTGCCGCGCCGCGTGCGTGGCGCGCACGGCGGGTGAAAAGCGCGTCCAGGCATGCGCCGCCCAGGTGGCCACGGTTTGGCCGTCGGGCGAGGCGATGCCGGCCAGCGCGGGGCGCAAAGCCAGCTCGACGCTGGCTTCACTGAGCGTTTGGCGCAGCTCCAGCGCGATCAAGGCTTCTTCCAGCGCCAGGCCGTCGTGGGCCTCGGGCCGCGCCTGCGCCGCGAGCTGCAAAGCCTGTTCCAGGCCAGCGCTGGCTTGAAGCTCCTCGCGCAACACCTGCGCCACGGCCGGGTTGAACACCAGGCCGGCGTGGCCATGCGATTGCAGCAGGCCGCTGAACCACAGGTCAGCCTCGGTGGAAACGTCAAGGTGCGCACGCCGGCGTGTTTCACGCAGCAGCCAAGGGCTGACGCGCAGGGCGGCGCTGAGCGGCTGGGCCAGGGTGCGCACCGCTTGTTCATCGATGCCCGTTTGCTCAACTTTCCATAACTGCCCGCTGCGTGCGCGCGCCACATCACTGAGGTTGCAGTGCTCGCTCCACGGCAGTTGCCCAATGCCCGGCACGGCGCGCCAACGCGGTGGCGCGGCGGGCACCAAGGCCAGGGCATGGCGGCCACGCCGGCCCAAGGCGGCTGCCCATTCGCCCCAGGCCTGCGGCGTGGCCGCGCGCGTGGCTTGCGGGCGGTACAGCGCACCCAGGTCTGACAGCAACAGCACCGGCGCCAACGAGCCCGGTGTGAAGCCGGCCAAAGGGCGGGCCTGGAACTCGCGCACCTGCACGCGCTCGCTCGGCAGCAGTGCTTCCAAGTACTCGATCAATTCAACTTGATCGGCCAGATACGGGCGCAGCCAGGGCGCCCGGTCAAACCACACTTCCACGCCGTGACGCAGCGTGCGCCGGGGCAGGCGCGGCAAGCGGCGCAGCGGCCGGCCGCGGCCGAGTTGCGCCACGATGCGTTTCACATCCGGCCCGCCTTCTTCCACCTGCGTGGCCAAGGCCGCGCTGAGCAAGGCGCGCCGGCTGTGCCGCGGCAGCAGCGCTGCCGCACGCAGCGGCTTGCTAGGGCTGGTTGACTCCACCACCAGCGCCGGCGTGGCGCTCAACCAATCGGGCTGGCGCGGCGTGGGTTGCAGCAGCACTTGCAGGCGGCTGGGCAAGCGGCCCAGGGCACGGGCCGGGTCGTCGCTGGCCACCGGGCCGGGCGCGGCGGGCGGCGCCGGCGCGGGTGCGGGTGGGCGCGGCGGCTGGGGTTGCGGCGGCGAGGTGGCGGCAGTGGCCACACGCGCTGCCATGGCGGCTGCAGGCGCCAGCCCAAGCTGCTGCAAGAGCAACGCGCAGGCGGCGTCGTCAACGCCCAACCCGCCCGCCGCACGCAGGGCGTCACCGAGCCAGAGTTCGCCGCGCGCGGCCATGGCCTTCAGGTGCTTTCCAGCGCCTGGTGCTTGCCGAAGATGCAGCGCTCAAGCTGCTGCCAGGCCGGGGCGTTTTCATCGCGCACATCAAGCGCTTGCAAGGCGGTGATGGCATCCAGGTATTCCGCCGTTCCCGGCACGCGCTGGCCGCGGGCGCGCGCCTCCTGCCGGTGTTCGAGCAGGCGCCTTTCCACCTGCTTGGCCAGCGCCACATCAAGCCCGGCGACGCGCTGCAAGGCAATGCCGCTGAACCAGCCTGCGCCGGCATCGGGGAAGCGATAGACCACGCAGCGGCGCATGAAGGCGCCGGGCAGTTCACGCTCGAGGTTGGTGGTGATGACGATCAGCCCCTGCGCGCGTTCGGCCTCGATGCGCGCGGCCTTGACGTCGAAGCTGCGCGTGTCGAGCACTTCGAGCAGGTCGTTCGGCAGGTCGGGCTCGGCCTTGTCGATCTCGTCGATCAACAGCACGGCGCCGTCACTCTCACGGTGCCCGGCCGGGAACTTCACGCCGTGCAACTTCGCGTCAGCCGGGCTCAGGATCAGGCCGCGGTGGTGGGCGCTTTGCGGCGCCAGCGCCCACCACAGCTTGCCGGGCTGCACGTAGTATTCCTCGCCGAGCAGGCGGCGGTGCGGGTCGTAGGCATCGTTCAGGCGGCCCAG
>JANMYI010000316.1:0-3743 GCA_031381955.1 Burkholderiales bacterium | reverse complement strand
GCGTCGGGGTCGCTCATCGCCGGGTTCTCGCCCATGATGTACAGGCCACGCACCTCACCATGTTCGATGGCGTGCATGACTTCGACGACGGTGAGGCCGGGCGCGGCGTCGAGCGTGCCGGGTGCGAGCTGCCACGCCGCTTCGAACCGCGCGCGCGTCTGATCGTTGCTGACATGCTGGTAGTCGGGCAGCATCATCGGGATCAAGCCGGCGTCTGACGCGCCTTGCACATTGTTCTGCCCGCGCAGCGGGTGCAGCCCGGTGCCGGAGCGGCCGATCTGGCCGGTCATCAGCGCCAGCGCGATCAGGCAGCGCGCGTTGTCGGTGCCGTGCACATGCTGGCTGATGCCCATGCCCCACAGGATCATCGACGCCTTGCTGGTGGCGTACAGCCGCGCCACCTCGCGCAGGGTTTGCGCGTCGATGCCGCAAATGGGCGCCATGGCCTCGGGCGTGTAGGCCGACACGTTCTGGCGCAGCTCGTCATAACCGATGGTTCGAGCGGCGATGAAGGCTTCGTCAACCAGGCCTTCGGTGACGATCACGTTCATCAGCGCATTCAGCATCGCCACGTCGGTGTCAGGCTTGAACTGCAAGAAACGGTGCGCCACGCGGGCCAGGTCTGAGCGGCGCGGGTCCATCACGATCAGCTTGGTGCCGGCCTTGGCCGCGTTCTTGATGAAGGTGGCCGCCACCGGGTGGTTCACCGTGGGGTTGGCGCCGATGATGATCACCACCTCGGCCTGGGTCACGTCCATCACCGGGTTGCTCACCGCCCCCGAGCCAATGCCTTCGAGCAAGGCCACCACCGACGAGGCATGGCACAGCCTGGTGCAATGGTCAACGTTGTTGCTGCCAAAGCCGGTGCGAACGAGCTTCTGGAACAGATAGGCCTCTTCGTTGCTGCCCTTGGCCGAGCCGAAGCCGGCCAGCGCCTTCTTGCCATGCACATCACGTATGGCTTTGAGCTTGCCACCGGCAAAGGCCAGCGCTTCTTCCCAGGTGGCCTCGCGGAAGATGTCCATCACGCGCGTGGGGTCCATCACGAAATCACCGCGCTTGGGTGGCGCATCGGCGCGGCGGATCAAGGGCTTGGTCAGGCGCTGCGGGTGGTGCGCGTAATCGAAACCATAGCGGCCCTTCACGCACAGCCGGCCCTGGTTGGCGGGGCCGTCGCGCCCTTCCACAAACAGAATTGTGTCGTCCTTAACGTTATAGGTGAGCTGGCAGCCCACGCCGCAGAACGGGCACAGCGAATCGACCTGCTTGTCTGGAACGTTGAGCGCCGCGTCGCGCGCCGGCATCAGCGCCCCCGTGGGGCAGGCCTGCACGCATTCGCCGCAGGCCACGCAGGTTGAAGCCGCCATGGCGTCATCCATGTCGAACACGATCTTGGCGTGTTCACCGCGAAAGGCCAGGCCGATGACGTCATTCACCTGCTCGTCGCGGCAAGCGCGCAGGCAGCGCGTGCACTGAATGCAGGCATCGAGGTTCACCGCAATGGCCGGGTGCGACAGGTCTTGCGCCGGCTGCGCGCGGGCCACGAAGCGCGGCTTGCCCAGGCCGAGCTTTTGCGCCCAGTCATCCACCTCGTTGTGCCGGGTGTAGGTCTTCTCGGGCATGTCGGCTTGCAGCAGTTCCAGCACCATCTGCTGCGACTTCAATGCGCGCTCGCTGCGCGTCTCCACCTTCATGCCTGCCGTGGGTGTGCGGCAGCAAGATGGGGCCAGCGTGCGTTCACCGGCGACTTCCACCACGCAAACGCGGCAGTTGCCTACGCTGTCGAGGCCCGGCTTGTAGCAAAGGCGGGGAATCTCAACGCCTTCGCGCTGGGCCACTTCGATCAACAGTTCATCAGCACGTGCCTTCACGTCCTGGCCGTTGAGCTGGAACGAAACGGTGGGGGCCGCAAGCTGCGCGGTAAGCGTTCTGGCGTTCATGGCGCGTCCTTCAGGCCCAGGCTATTGGGAAAGTTCATGGGCAAAGTATTTGATGACGCAATCCACCGGGTTGGGCGCGGCCTGGCCCAGGCCGCAAATGGAAGCGTCACGCATCACGGCAGACAGGTCAGCCAGCAGGGCCAAGTCCCACCGTGGCTGGTCGATCAGGCCCACCGCCTTGGCCGTGCCATTGCGGCAGGGTGTGCACTGGCCGCAAGATTCATCGGCAAAGAAGCGCATCAGGTTGCGTGCCGCACCCATGGCCGTGTCGCGGTTCGACAGCACGATCACCGCGGCCGAGCCGATGAAACAGCCGTAGGCTTGCAGCGTGTCAAAGTCAAGCGGAACGTTAGCCAAGCTGGCCGGCAAGATGCCGCCCGAAGCGCCACCGGGCAGGTAGGCGTACAGCGCATGGCCGTCTTGCATGCCCCCGCAATGTTCGGCAATCAATTCATTCATGGTGATGCCGGCCGGCGCCAGCTTCACGCCCGGGCTCTTCACCCGGCCCGAGACCGAGAACGAACGCAGGCCCTGGCGGCCGTTGCGGCCCTGGGCAGCGAACCATGCACCGCCCTTTTCAAGCAGCTCGCGCACCCAGTACAGGGTTTCGAAGTTGTGCTCCAGCGTCGGGCGGCCGAACAGGCCGACTTGCGCAACGTTGGGCGGGCGCAGGCGCGGCATGCCGCGTTTGCCTTCGAGCGACTCGATCATGGCCGACTCTTCACCGCAGATGTAGGCCCCCGCGCCGCGGCGCAGCACCACCTCGGGCATGCCGGGGTAAGGCGGCTGGGCACGCAGTTCTGCCAGTTCGGCTTCGAGCAGCGCGCGGCAAGCGTGGTATTCATCGCGCAAATAGACGTAGATCTTGGCAATGCCCACCGCCCAGGCCGCGATCAGCATGCCTTCGAGAAAACGGTGCGGGTCGCGCTCGAGGTAGTAGCGGTCTTTGAAGGTGCCGGGCTCGCCTTCGTCGATGTTCACCGCCATCAGCCGCGGCGCGGCTTCGGCGCGCACGATGCGCCACTTGCGCCCGGCCGGGAAGCCCGCGCCGCCCAGGCCGCGCAGGCCGGAATCTTCCATCGTCTTGATGACCGACTCCACATCGAGCTCACCGGCAATGCATTGTTTGAGCAGGCGGTAGCCGCCCTGGGCGCGGTAGGCGTCCAAGTCGATATAACTTTCGCTTGCAGCCGACACGTTGCCCGCCTGCACCTTGGCCAGCACCGCTTCACAGGTGGCCTGCGCCACGGCATGCTGCCCCACCGCCACCGCAGGGGCTTGTTCGCAGCGGCCGATGCACGGCGCCGGAATCACCCGCACGCCCGCGCCCAACAGGGTGGGCAAGCGCTTGAGCAAATCTTGTGCACCGGCCATTTCGCATGACAGGCTGTCGCACACACGCACGGTCAGGGCCGCAGGCGCAGCCTGGTTTTCCTTCACCACATCGAAGTGGTGATAGAAGCTCGCCACTTCATACACCTCGGTTTGCGCCAGGCTCATCTCACTGGCCAGCGCGGCCAGGTGGTGGGCACTCAGGTGGCCGTAGCGGTCTTGCAAACGGTGCAGATGTTCGATCAATTGGTCGCGCGCGCGGCTGGCCGTGCCGAGCAACTGCCGCACGTCGGCCAGCGCCGCAGGCTCGACCGTGCGGCCTTTGGGTGCGCTGCGTTGGCGTTGGCGCGCGGCCACGGCGTCAACGATAGGAATGTTGATCTTGTTCATCGCTTAACCAGGTTTCTCGTGTTCAAACCGCACCTTCAGTGCGCAATGCAGCCACTTCATCGGGGCTGAAGCCCAGTTGCG
>JANMYI010000289.1:0-2555 GCA_031381955.1 Burkholderiales bacterium | reverse complement strand
CATCACGGCGGCCATTCAGCGCGCGCGGGTCACCGGCCTGCAATGCCACCCTGAAAAGAGCGGCGAAGCCGGCCTGGCGGTGCTGGCCGAGTTCTTGCGCTCGTGAGCACCCAGGCACAGGCGTTGGCCAGCAACCCACGCCACGTCGTTTCGGCCGGCGTGCTCTATGGCCTGGCCGATGTGGCGGTGCTGGCGGTGGGCGGCTTCCTGCTGTTGCCCCTGTACACGCGCACGCTGTCGCAGGCCGAGTTCGGCATGTTCGTCATCGTCAAGGCCAACGTCGAAATCATCAGTTGCCTGCTGCATATGGGCCTGGTATCTGCGGTGGCGCGCGTCTACTTCGACCACCGCCGCGCGGGGCAGCAGGCCGCGTACATCAACTCGGTGTTGCTGTTCTTCGGCCTCGTCGCGCTGCTGGCCACGGGCCTGTTCGCGGCCGGCGGCGAGCACCTGTGGGCGTGGCTCTCACCCGGCGTGCCCGCTCAACCCTTCATGTGGCTGGCGCTGGCCATTTCTGTCCTGGCGTTCGCCTCTTCGCTGGGCACCACCTGGCTGCGGCTGGAAGATCGGGTGCGGGCCTTCACGCTGGTGCAACTGGCCTCGGCCGCTCTGCTGGTGCTGGCCACGACGCTGGCCCTGGCGGTGTCGCACAGCGGCCTGCCAGGCTTGCTGCTGGCCATGCTGAGCAGTTCGGTGCTGGGCGCGCTGATGTTGCCACGGCTGCTGGGCGGCGCGCTGCGCTGGCGCATCCATTGGCCACATGTGCGCGACACCCTGCGCTACAGCCTGCCCATCGTGGCCGGGCTGCTGGCCTACTTCGTGCTCAACCGCATCAGCACCCTGATCCTGCAACGCCATGTCGGCCTGGAAGACATCGCCGTGTTCGGTTTGGCGCAACAACTGGCCATGCTGGTGGGCATTGCGGGCACGGCCTTCGCCAAGGCCATGCAGCCGGCCGCGTTTCGCGCCGAGCCGGGCCAGTTCCCGGCGTTGATGAAGCGCAGCACACGCTCGTTTCTGCTGCTCATGACCGGTGTCACCAGCCTGGTGTTGCTGTTCGCCACCGACATCATCACCCTGCTGGCGCCAAGCCACTACCAAGCCGGGCACGACGTGTTGCGCCTGCTGCTGGTGGCCAGCTTCATCTATTCGATCAGCCTGCTGTCAGACACCGCCTTGCTGTACCACCGGCGGCCCAAGACCTCCGCCGCGGTGTCGGTGGCCGGTGCAGCGCTGTCGGTGGCGTTGGGCCTGATCCTGATCCCGCGCCTGGGCCTGTTGGGCGCGGCATTGACGATCACCTTCGCCTTCCTCGGCCTCACGCTCATCGGCCACGCGGTGGCGCGGCGGGTCAGCGGGCTGTCGTACCTGCTGCCCTTTGCGGCCGCGTTGGCATGCGTCTGTGCAGTGGCCGGCTTCGATGCCTGGGTGTAGCGCCAGGGTTGGCCTGAGCTGCTGGCGTTGGCGGTGCGCTGGGTGGCAGCGGGCGCCATCGCAAGCGGCCTGTACACGTTGCAAAAACGGCGACCTCGTGCCCTTGTCTAGACAAACCATGCTCACCTCGCTCAAACGCCAGATCGGCCTGAACCCTCTCAAATGGCTGGCGGGCACGCGGCGCCTGCGCGAACAGCTGCGCAGCTTTGATGCCGGCCCCCTGCCGCCGCCCGGTGCGCCGCGCTTTGCCATCGTCGTGACGCCCTGGCTGGGCACCTGGATCCCCTGGTACTCGCTGGCCGTGGGGCTGCTGTTGGGCGGCCGTGGCAACGCAGTCACTTTCTTGCTCGACAGCTTCCCCTTCGGTGCCAACCGCCTGCGCCACCGCTTCGTGCTGGCCTGCTTGCGCGCGGTGTTGCGCCGCGTGCCGCCGCGCATTGCCGTGATCGACCTGGGCCGCCACGGCGGCGGCGCGAACCTGGATGCCGGCGCCGGCGCTTCGATTGCTGAACTGGCGCGCCTGAACGCGGTGTGGGAAATGCGCGGCGAAATGAACGAGCGTGGCCGCCAGGCGTTCACCGCGCAATGCGTGCGCCAGCTCGGCGCGGCGCACAACGCCATTGCCGCGCAGATGCGCCGCGGCGCGTATGACATGGTCTTTGTGCCCGGTGGTGTCTTCGGCAGCTCGGGCCTGTGGGCAAAGTACGCCGCGGCGGCAGGCATCCGGCTGGGCAGCTACGACACGGGCGGCTATGGCACGGTGATGATTGCGTGCAATGGTGTGGCCTGCCAACTGCAAGACATTCCGGCGGCCGTGGCACTGTTGCAGGCCAACGCCGGCGCCGACGAGCTGGCCTTTGCCATGGCCTCGGCGCAGGCTGAAATGGCGCGCCGGCGCGCCGGCGTCGACACCTTCGAGTCACAGGTCAAGGGCGGCGGCGGCGGCGACAGCCGCTACGACGGGGCCGTGCTGCTGGCACTCAATTCGTCGTGGGATTCGGCGGCACTGGGCCTGCATGCGGTGTTCAGCGACAACACGCAGTGGATCGTGCAGACCACGCGCGAGTTGCTCGACCACACGCGCTGCGCGGTCATCGTGCGCCAGCACCCGGCCGAGCGCC
>JANMYI010000288.1:0-9787 GCA_031381955.1 Burkholderiales bacterium | reverse complement strand
TCAGGGAAGCGCTACAGGGGCAGCAGGTGCCGCTGGAGCGCCACCGCATCGACCGCCAGGGCAACCCGGTGTGGCACTCGGGCCGGCATGTGCCCGACATCAACGACAGCGGCGTGGTGGTCGGCGTGTACACCGTGTTCTTCGACATCACGCAGCGCGCCTTGGCCGAGGAGAAGCTGCGCCAGCGCGAACACGAACTCAGCGCGGCCAAGGACGCGGCGGAGAACGCCAGCCGCGCCAAGTCGGAATTCCTGGCCAACATGAGCCATGAAATTCGCACCCCGATGAACGGTGTGCTCGGCCTGACCGAACTGCTGCTGGAAACCCCCCTGGACGAGCAGCAGCGCCCCTTCGTCGAAACGGTGCGCAGCTCGGGCGAAGCGCTGCTGTCGATCATCAACGACATCCTGGACTTCTCGAAGATCGAGGCCGGCAAGCTCGAAACGGAGACGCTCGACTTCGACCTGTTCCAGGCGGTGGAAGACGCGGTGCAACTGCTGGCGCCGCGAGCGCATGCCAAGCAACTGGAAATCGTCTGCCGCATCGACGAGCGGCTGCCCACCGCCGTGCGCGGCGACCCCTACCGGCTGCGCCAGGTGTTGACCAACCTGATCGGCAATGCGGTGAAATTCACCGACGTCGGCGAGGTGTTGGTCGACGTGAAAATGGTCAGCGCCGAGCGGCTGCGCTTCGCCGTGCACGACACCGGCATCGGCATCAGTGAAGACGCCCGCGCGCGGCTGTTCAATGCCTTCGAGCAGGCTGATGGCTCCACCACGCGGCGCTTCGGCGGCACCGGCCTGGGCCTGGCGATCTGCCGCAGCCTGGTTGAACTGATGGGCGGCGTGATCGGCGTGGACAGCAGTGCGGGCGAGGGCTCGACCTTCTGGTTCGAGCTGCCGCTGCCCGCCGCAAGCAACCTGCCCACGGCACCCAACCCCAGCGCGCTGGCCCAGCGCCACGTGCTGGTGGTGGACGACCACGCCACCAACCGCGAGATCCTGGAACGCCATGTGCTGGCCGGTGGCATGCGTTGCCGCACGGCGATCGATGGTTTCGACGCCCTGCAGCAGATGCGCCTGGCGCAGCAGTCGGGCGACCCGTTCGAGGTGGCGGTGATCGACATGAAGATGCCCGGCATGGACGGCATCGAGTTGGCGCACGCCGTGGCGGCGGACCCGCTGCTGGCCAGCATTCGGTTGGTGCTGGTCACCTCGCTGCATTCGCCGCAAGAGGTGACACGGGCGCGCTCGGCCGGCATCACCTCGTACTTGTCCAAACCGGTCAAGCGGCTGGACATGTTCCGGGCGCTGGCCCAGGCCATCGGCGAAGTCACGGCCGAGCTCGCGTTCGCCCCCGGCAAGAGCCCGATTCCGGTCATCCGGGCGCGTGTGCTGCTGGCCGAGGACAACGGCGTGAACCAGGTGGTGGCGCGCAACATGTTGCGCACCCTGGGTTGCGAGTTCGAGATCGTGCCCAACGGCCAGGAGGCGCTGGACGCCTTGCAGCGCGGGCCCTTCGACATCGTGTTGATGGACTGCCAGATGCCGGTGCTGGACGGCTACGAAGCCAGCCGCGCGATCCGCTTGCGTGAAAGCAGCGCAGGCCATGGCACGCGCATCCCGATCGTGGCGCTCACCGCCAATGCCCTGGTCGGCGACGCGGAGCAGTGCCTGGCCGCGGGCATGGACGCGCACCTGGCCAAACCGTACACACGCAAGCAGCTGGCATCGATGCTGGCGCGCTGGCTGCCCGACGACAAGGTGGAACACAGCGGCAACACCAGCTTCGATGAAGCCGGCGCGGCGCCGGCGAAACCGCCCCCCGCCGAAAGCCAGCTCGACCAGGCGGCGCTGGACAACATCCGCAGCATGGACGACGACGGCTCGGTGCTGTGCGAGGTCATCCAGATGTTCTTCGACGAAGTGCCCGGGCATCTGCAAGGCATGCAGCAAGCCCTGGACGCGGGCGACGCCGCGGCCCTGGGGCGGCATGCCCACGCGCTGAAATCGGCCAGCTTCAACGTCGGCGCCAAAGGCGTTGGCGAACTGTGCAAGCGGCTTGAAAAAGAGGCCAAGGCGGGCGCCACGCCTGCTCTGGGCGACCTGGTGGGCGCCATCAGCGCCACCCTGGACCGCGTTCAACCCGCGCTGCGCGCAGAAATGAGGCAACCCGCATGAACACCCCCCTTCGTATCCTGGTGGTTGACGACGACTCCGGTGGCCGGCGCCTGACCCGCGCCACGCTGGCCAAGGCCGGCTTCGCTGTTGCCGACGCGGCCAACGGCCAGATCGCCATCGACATGATGAAGCAGACCATGCCCGACATGGTCTTGATGGACGTGAGCATGCCGGTGATGGACGGTTTCACCGCCTGCGTCGAGCTGCGCCACTTGCCAGGCGGCGCCGACGTGCCCGTGGTGATGATGACGGGGCTGGACGACACGCAATCGATCGACCGCGCGTTCGAGGTCGGTGCCACGGACTTCATCACCAAGCCGATCAACTGGTCGGTGCTGCCGCACCGGGTGCGCTACATGCTGCGTGCCAGCGCCGCCATCCGCAACCTGCAGCAAAACGAACGCCGGCTGTCCAACGCCCAGCGCATCGGCGAAATGGGCGACTGGGAATGGGACACACGCGGCAACCGCATCGTGCCGTCTGAACAAGCGGCGCGGCTGCTCGGGCTGGACCCGGCGGTGCCTGGCCTGACGTCTGAGGCCTTCTTCGCCACCGTGCACCCCGATGACGCCGAACGCCTGGGACACGCTTGCGCCCACGCGGTGGCCAGCGCACAGGGCTTCGCGATGGATCACCGCGTGCTGCTGCCTGACGGCACGGTGCGGCACGTTCATCAGCAGGTGGAACTCATCGAACGCGTCAGCGCGGGCCCGGCCATTCGGCTGGCCGGTGCGCTGCACGACATCACCCGGCGCGTGGACGCCGAGGAGCGGATCCGCCAACTGGCCTACTACGACGCGCTGACCGGCTTGCCCAATCGACTCATGTTCACCGAGCTGCTGGCCAAGGCGCTGGCCCAGGCTGAACGCCAGGGGCGCCGCCTGGCGATCATGTTCATTGATCTGGACAACTTCAAACGCGTCAACGACACCCTGGGGCACAAGGTCGGCGACGAGTTGCTGCGCCAGGCCAGCGGGCGGCTGGCCGGCGTGCTGCGCAGCCAGGACTCGATCACCCGGCACAACACCACGTCGCCGCCGCACAGCATCGCCCGCCTGGGCGGTGACGAATTCATCGTGCTGCTGACCGACATGCCGGGGCCGGTGGAGGTCGCCAACGTGGCGCGGCGGCTGGTCGAGACGCTGAGCAATGCCGTCCTCATCCAGGGCAATGAAATCTTTGTCGGTGGCAGCATCGGCGTGGCCATGTACCCCGAAGACGGCGCCGACACCGACACCTTGTTGATGAACGCCGACACGGCGATGTACCGTGCCAAGGCAGCCGGGCGCGGCGGCGTGCAGTTCTATGACAAGTCGATGAACGCCCGCGCGCTGGACAGCCTGCGCCTGGAGTCACGCCTGCGCCGCGCCATCGAGCGCAATGAATTCCTGTTGCAGTATCAGCCGCGGGTGGACATCGCCAGCGGCAGGATCGTCGGCGCCGAGGCGCTAATTCGCTGGCAACACCCCGAACGCGGCCTGCTGCAACCGGCCGAATTCATCACGCTCATTGAAGACGTGGGCATGGTCATCACGGTGGGCGAATGGGTCATCGAAACGGCCTGCGCGCAAATTGCGGCCTGGGCGGCGCAGGGCCTGGGCCACATCGCGGTGTCGGTGAACCTGGCGTCCACCCACTTGCGCGAACGCCAGTTGCCCGGCTTGGTGGAACAGGCCTTGGCCAACCATGGCGTGCCGCCGCGCTGCCTGGAAATCGAGGTCACCGAGTCGATCCTGCTGGCCGACCCCGAGCTCAGCGTGCGCATCGCGCAGCAACTCGCCAACATGGGGGTGCAACTGTCGATCGACGACTTCGGCACCGGTTACTCGTCGCTCAGTTACCTCAAACGTCTGCCGATCAATGCCCTGAAGATCGACCGCTCGTTCGTGCGCGACATCGACACCGACCCGGACGATGCGGCCATCGTCACCGCCATCATTGCGCTGGCCCACAGCCTGAAGCTCAAGGTGGTGGCCGAAGGTGTGGAGACGCTGGAGCAACTGGCCTTCCTGCGCGCACTGAATTGCAACGAGTACCAGGGCTACCTCATCAGCCAAGCGGTGTCACCCACTGAGATGGCGCGGCTGCTGTCGCCGGTTTCTGCACCGACCACGCCACCCCTGTTGCAACACGACAGCGTGCCGGCACTGGTCTGAAGGCACGGCCGCGGCCAAGCGGCTTCACACCACGGCGGGGCTTGGCGTAGCGGCGCCCGGTGCGCCCGTGCGGCTCAAAGCGCCGGCTTGGGCCCCTTGGGCATCACCATCGGCGCCGGGTTGTCCACACCGTCAAGTTCGGCCTTGCAGCGCACGCCCCCGGGCACGGCGCCGTTGGCGTTGGGCAGCTCCAGGCGGGCCACGAAGGTGTCGCTGGCGGCATCGACCACGCGGTCGACCATCTTCACCGTGGCGTTCAGGCGGCCACTCGTGCCCACGGCCGTGATGTGCGCTTTCATACCGGGCTTGACGCGGCCTATGAGCGCCGCGGGCATAACGATGTCAACCCGCAGCGGGTCAATTTGCGCGATCTTCAGCGCCGGCTTGCGCCCACTGCCGGCGTCAGCCAGGTCGCCGGGGTTGAGCATGCGGTCCATCACCACGCCATTGAACGGCGCGGCCAGGCTGCGCAGGGCCAGGGCGTCGGCGGCGCGCTTGTAATCAAGCTTGGCCAGCTCGCGGTTTTCCGTTGCCGTGAGCAGTTCGCTTTCGGCAATGTTGCGTTCAGCCTCGGCTTCTTCGCGCATCTGCACCGAGGCAAAGTTCTCTTGCGCCAGGCCGGTGGCACGCGCCAGTTTTTTGGTGGCGTAGTCGAGCCGGTTGCGGGCGGACTTGATCTGGCCGTCCATTTGCATGCGGTAGCGTGCCGCTTCCAGGGTGGAGCGTTCCACGTTGGACAGCAGTTCGAGCAAGGGCTGGCCACGGCGGATGTGGTCGCCGCGCTGCACGTGGATCTTGTCGATCAGGCCTTCAACGGGCGTGCGGATCTCGACCACCTGGTTGGGTTCGATCAAGCATTCAAAGGGGCTGCCGGCAGCTTGTGCGGCCGCGGCACTGAACAGGCTGGCAAACAAGGCACACCGAACATTAGGCATCTTCATCATCATTCACCTCTTCCAGAAAAACTGAGCAAGCGGGCCAACTGCTGGTCGTGCTGCAAGGTCATCAAGCGCACCTCGCCTTGGTGGGCTTCGGCGCGGCGCTGCGCCAGCCAGCGCAGGCCGGCCAACAGCCAGCGCGGCACGCCGGTGCGGCGCACCCGCGAACGCGCGGCCAGCCACTTGCTGAACATGGGCAGTTGCGCGGCAAAGAGTTCATCGTCCAAGGCGACCAGGGCCTGGGCCGTGCCGGGGTCGCCCTGGCGCGCACAGCGGCCGATGAGCTGGCGGTCGATGCGGCGCGACTCGTGGAATTCGGTGAGGATGACGTGCAGCCCACCGGCTTGCACCACGCCCGGCCCGAGCACGATGTCGGTGCCGCGCCCGGCCATGTTGGTGGCCACCGTCACACGCCCGGCCAGGCCGGCCTCGGCCACGATCGCGGCTTCGTCTTGATCTTGCTTGGCGTTGAGCACCACATGCTCAATGCCGTGTTCGCGCAGCACGGCGGAGATTTGCTCCGAGGCCTGCACGCTGCGCGTGCCAATCAGCACCGGGCGCTGGCGCTTGACCGCCTGGCGCCGCGCCGCCACGGCCACGGCATGCCACTTGGCGGCGGCATCGGCATAGCAACGCGCCGGGCCTACCTTGCGCTGCGAGCGCCGGTGCAGCGGCACGCGCACCACATCAAGCCCATACACGCGGCGGATTTCACTGGCCACTTCGAGCGCGGTGCCGGTCATGCCGGCCAGGCGCACATAGCGGCGAAACAGCCGCTGGTAGGTGATGCGCGCCAGCGTTTCGCGCTGGCCGGTGAGCACCACGCCTTCCTTGGCCTCGATCATCTGGTGCAGGCCCCGCTCCCAGGCGCGGTCGGGCATGACGCGGCCGGTGGCTTCGTCCACGATCTGCACCTTGCCATCGGTCACCACGTAGTGGCGGTCGCGCAGGTACAGCAAGCTGGCGGCCAGGGCTTGCTGCACCAGTTCTTCGCGCGCGCGCGCCGAGGCCCAGACCGAGGCTTCGGCGTCCTCGTCGGCCGCCAGTGCAGGCTCCACGGCAGCGTCGAGCCATTCATAGGCCGCCGGCTTCAGGCGCACGCGGCGGGTGCGTTCATCCAGGCTGTAGTGCGCCTGCGCATCCATCGCCGCGGCCAGGCCCAGCGCGCGCTCATAGTCGGCCGCTTGAGGGGCATGTTTGGGCTGCGTGGACAGGATCAGCGGCGTGCGCGCTTCGTCAACAAACACGCTGTCGGCTTCGTCAACGATGCAGTAGGCCAGGCCGCGCATCACCACGCCGGCCTCGGGCCCGGCGAGTGGGCGGTGCACATCGCGCAGCTGTTCTAACGATAGATGCAAGCCGCTGGCACGTTCGCCCAGGGTGGCGCGGTCGCGCAGGTAGTCGAACGCCAGCTCCTTGTTGGAGGCGTAGGTGACGTCAGCGTTGTAGGCCGTGCGCCGCGAGCCCTTTTGCAGGCCATTGACGACCACGCCCACGCGCAGGCCGAAGAAGGCGTACAGCGGGCCCATGGTTTGCGCGTCGCGCGTCGCCAGGTAGTCGTTCACCGTGACCACATGCACCGGCACGCGCGCCAGGGCCACCGCAATGGCCGGCAAGGCGGCGGCAAAGGTCTTGCCTTCGCCGGTGGCCATTTCAACCAGGGTGCCTTGCAGCAGCGACCACGCGGCGCGGTACTGCGTGGGATACGGGCGCTGGCCCAGCACGCGCTGCGCGGCCTCCCCGATCAGCGCGAAGCAGCGTGCGCTGGGCACGGCGGTGAACCCTTCGCGGCGCAAACGGCCACCCAGGGCACGCGCCTGGCTGCATAACACCTGGTCTGACAGGCCGGCGGCTTCTTCAACCGCTTGCTCCAGGGCACGCTGGTAGCGTGCGCCGGGCTGGTTGCTGGCCCCGAACAAGCGCCGCAAGACCAGCGGCAGGCGCGACCACAGGCCCACGGCCAGGCGGTCGGGCCAGCCCACCTCGACTTCATCGCGCTCAACATAGGGCCGCCCGGGCGCCAGGTCGGCCGGGGTGACGCCGAGCACGGCAACGTCAGACACGAAGCTCCCTCGCGTTCATCTCAAACTTCAAAGTGAGAGAGGAACAAGCGGCGCAGGCTTTGATACGCCTGCCGGCCCAGCGGCATTTGCGGGTGGTCGAAGCGCACATGCACGCGCTGGCCGAAATACGGCGCGATGGCTTCACCGGCCGTGGCCGGTTCGATGTCGATCTGGAACAGCCGCTCCATCGCCTTCAGGCCCTGCGGGTCGCGCGGGTCAGCGGTGAACACGCCGCCGCCGGCCTTGGTGAGCACGCGGCTGGGCAGCTCGTTCTTGCCCGCCGGCTGCTGGCGCAGGATGCGCCCTTGCAGCACCACCTCGGGTGCATGCGCCAGGCGCATCTGCACCGTGCCGCCGGGCAGGCCGACGGCGTCAACATCAGCCTGGGTGACGATGACTTTGACGAACGGGCGGTCGTCAGGGCCGGCCACGAAGCCCAACACCTCGCCTTGGCGATAAAAGCGCCCGGCCTGGTCTTCCGGCCGCGCCACGATGAAGCGCCCATTGCTGCCGCTGCTGACAATCAGTGCGCCCGCGCGTTCCTGGGCACGCTCCAATGCCTGCTGCTCACCCACCAGTTGCTCGCGCACCATGTCGGCCCGGGCGCGGTCATTCACAAATTCCAGCGTGTAGTTGGCCTTCAGCTCGGCCACGCGGGCCGTGAGCAACTGCACCTGCGCTTGCAAGGCCGGGTCGCGGTGGCGCACCAGCGGTTGGCCGCGCTGCACCGGCCCGCCCGGTTTGGCCAGGTAGGTGGCCATGAAGCCATGCGTGCCGGCGCGCAGCGTGGCGGCCTCGGGCAGCCAGACGACGCCTTCTGCCTGCGTGCGGTAAGGCATGGGCACCCAGGCCAGAAAGCCCGCCAACAGCGCCACCGCCACGCCGCTGATGACCAGGACGCGGCCGCGCATTTCGCGCAAGTGGCCGCGCTGCAACGTTTTGAACACCCGCACCAGCGGCATGAACGCCATCATCACCACCGCCCACAACGCCAGCAGCACGCCGACGAAGAAGAACCGGGTGCTGATGAACAGCGCAATGGCCACTGTGACCAGCATGCGGTAAAAGGTGGAAGCCAGCCCATAGAAGGTGAGCCAGGCCGCCTCGCTGCCGCTGTGCGCCACGGTTTGGGCATGTTCGCTGCGCAGCACATGGCGTTGCAGCAGGTAGCCCCATTGGCGCGCCGACTGCTGCGCCAGGTTGGGCATTTCGATCAGGTCGGTGAGGATGTAGTAGCCGTCATAGCGCAGCAGCGGGTTGCCGTTGAACAGGATGGTCGAGACACCGGCCACAAACATCACGTTGAAGGCCACGCTGCGCAGCAGGCCGGGCTCGGCCAGCATCCAGACATAAAAGGCCAGCGCCGCCAGGAACAACTCCACCAGCATGCCCGCCGCGCCCACCAGCGCGCGGCGCCACTTCGAGCGGAACACGGTGGACGCACTGGCATCGACATACGGCACGGGCATCAGCACCAGCAGCATCAGGCCCATGTCGTGCACCTCGCCGCCGCCGGCACGCGTGGCGCTGGCATGGCCCATCTCGTGCAGGAACTTGATGAACGGAAAGACCAGGCCGAGCAGCAAGAGGTTGTCGATCTCGAGCACGCGGTCGCTCAGGTTGCCGCTGAGCTCGGGCCAGCGCGACGGCACCAGCACCACCGCGGGCACCACCACCGCCAGCCACAGCAACATGCCGGGCCAGCCCCACAGCGCGCGCCACAGTGGCACGAAGCGGTCGAGAAAGCGGCCCGGGTCCCACAGCGGGATGCGCACCGCCATCGGGTTGGCCCAGCCGCGGCGGCGCTTTTGTGCTTCTTGTTTGCTGCCGCGCATGAAGGCTTCGAGCGCATCGGGCGAGGCATCGGTGAGCAGCAGATCGGCGCCGTGCAATTGCCCGAGCAACTGGATCACTTCGTCTTGCGTCGGCGCGTCTTCACCCAACTCGCGCTGCGCCAGGGCCCACAGGTCGGCCACGCTGCGCTGGCCATTCATGCCGGCCAGCAGCAAGCGCGCGCCGCTGGTGAAGCGGTGCACGCGGCCATTCGCCGGGTCGTGCAGCAGGTACCAAACGCGCTGGCGGTAGCGGTGGCGATGCAGTTTGGCGCGCGTGGCCAACTGCGGGCGCAGCGCGCTGACGCGGTACCACATCGGGCTGTAGGTGGATGCAGTGCTCATGTCACTCGTTGCAGCACACGCGCCGCAAGCGCCCTCAAGGCATCCAGTTCCACAGCGTCAGGCGCAGCCAATCGGTGAAGCTGTGCGTCCACACCCAGAGCAGTTTTTCGCGGCCCACGCTCACCTTGCCCACGCCTTCCAGGCCGGGGCGCAGCCGCGCCGCGCTGCCTTGCAGTTCGGCCTCGACGCGGAAGAAATTGCGCCCGTCTTGCGGCGTTGAAACCGGCGTGATCTGGCGCACCGTGAAGGGCAGCACTTCACCGGGCAGGCCCG
>JANMYI010000282.1:0-2137 GCA_031381955.1 Burkholderiales bacterium | reverse complement strand
ACACGCAGCGTGGCCGAGTGCCAGGCCCTGCTCGACGACGCGGGCGTGCCCGCCAGCCCGATCAACAACCTGGCCCAGGTCTTCGCCGACCCGCATGTCGTCGCGCGCGAGATGGTGCGCGAAGTCACCGGCCCCGAAGGGCGCGAGGTGCGCGTCATCGCCAACCCGATCCGCATGTCGCGCACGCCGCCCGCGACTGGGCGCACGCCGCCCAAACTGGGCGAGCACACGGCGCAAATCGAAAGCGGCTGGCCGGCGGCCACCTGACGCGGGCGCTCATGAGTGAATGTCGCTTGGCTACTTTACTCATTCCCCCTCGGGGGGCCTGGCGCGAAGCGACAGGTCTGGGGGCGCTCTCAGCCTATGACCCCAGGCAGCGCCGCGCCCAGCCCGGCAACTCTTGCCACGGCAGCATTTCCACACCGTCGCGCTGGGTTCGCAAGGCCCCGCCATGCACGACGGCCAATGTGGCTGCTGCGGTCAACTTTGCAAATCGGTGCAATGGTTTGGTCCAGTCACCGGCCAAGGTCTGACCGGACTTGAATTCAACGCCCGCCAATCCCCCGCCGGCGGCTTCGACCACCAGGTCGACCTCCATTCCGTTGGCGTTGCGGAAATGGTGCAACAAGGGCGCCAGCCGCAAATTGGAGCGCGCCTTGACAAATTCGCCCACTGCCCAGGTCTCGAACAGGGGCCCGCGCAACGAGGCATTGGCAACGGCTTGCGGGTCTTGCAAGCCGCACAACCAGGCGGCCAAGCCCGTGTCGTAAAAGTAGAGTTTGGGCGCTTTCACCAGACGTTGCCCGAGCTTCACATGCCAGGCCGGCAAGGTAAACACGATGTAGCTGGCCTCCAGCGCCGACAACCATGCTTTGGCGGTGTTGACGGTGATGCCACAGTCAGCACCCAAGGCACTGAGGTTCACCGTCTGCGCCGTGCGCGCCGCACACATGCGCAAGAACCGCTGGAAGGCACCGAGATCACGCACATTCACCAGTTGCCTGACATCGCGTTCGACATACGTCGAAACGTAGTCAGCCATCCACAACCCCGGTGGCATGGCACTGGCCCACAGGGCGGGATACTGGCCACGCCACAACACCGCTTCGAGCGCCGGCAGCGGACCGACGCTCGCCGCCTCGGGCAGCGTCAGTGGCAGCAGATGCAGCAGCCCCGCGCGACCGGCCAAGGACTGCGTCACCGCCGCTATCAGGCCGAGATGCTGCGAGCCGGTGACCACCCACTTGCCGGGGCGGCGATCTCGGTCAACCAGGGTTTGAAGATACGAAAAGAGAGCAGGCGCGCGCTGGGCCTCATCCAGCACAGCGCCGTTCGGCAGACCCGACAACAGGCCACGCGGGTCGGCCAGCGCGGCGTCTCGAACGTCTGGATCTTCCAGCGACAAATAGGGCTTGTCAGCGAAAGCGCGGCGAACCAAGGTGCTCTTGCCCGACTGCCGCGGCCCCGTGACAACCAGTACCGGAAAGTGCCTGGCCAGCACACTCAGCGTTTGGTTGGCTTCGCGCTCAATCACCGCGGCACTATAAGCATTTGGCTGCAAATCTGCAATTCAATTGCAGATTTGCGGATTCGCAGAGTTTACGGCATCGGCCATCGTGCGAGTCAGCTCAGTCGTCGCTACCGCCTGCCGCCACATCAAAGACGTGTCGCTGTGGCCTTTGCTGACGCCATCCCAGTGACCAGTCGGGCTTGGGGCGTCGAAGTGAAATTCGGGCCGCTGCGAGGGAGACGACCCCCGAGCCCGGCAGGCTGCTCAAGCCGGCCGCTTGCGCAGCAAGTACTTCTGCAAGCCGTCCATCACCAGCTCGCCACGCTGGTTGTGCACGGTGGATTTGAGCGTCAGCACGCCTGTGCTGCGGTTCGGCACCAGTTCGCTGACTTGCAGCGTGGCGTACAGCGTGTCACCCACGAACACCATGCCGAGGAAGCGGCTGCTCTGCTCGATGAAGCCTTTCAGCGAGTCCTCCACCATGTGGGCGAACAGGCCGGCGCCGCCGCAGGTCTGGGCCAGCACCTGGAAGCCGTGGGCGAGCATGTGGGGCATGCCGCGCGCGCGACAGAATTCGACGTCGTAGTGCACCGGATGGTTGTCGCCGCTGGCAAGCTGGAAGGCAGC
>JANMYI010000270.1:0-2951 GCA_031381955.1 Burkholderiales bacterium | reverse complement strand
GCCTGCAGCGCCTGCACATGCGTGAGGGCGACGATGCGGTCGGTGGGGTCGTAGCCGGGGTGCAGCTTGCGCAGGCGCATCACGCTGCCGTCGCCCTGCGGCAGCTCGAGCACCTCGCCGGCCGGCCATGAGCCGGGCTCGGCATTGATCTCGGGCGCCAGGTCGATGAAGTCGATGCGGTTCAGCGCGTCGTTGTGCTCGCGCACATGGTCATAACTTCTGGTGGAGCCGGCTTGGGGGTTGAACGCCACGCAGGGGCTGATGACATCGATGAACGCCGCGCCGCCATGGCGGATGGCGCCTTCGATCAAGGGCACGAGCTGGGCCTTGTCGCCTGAGAAACCACGCGCCACATAGGTGGCACCGAGCTGCAAAGCCATGCCCACCAGATCGACCGGTGATTCGGCATTCACCGCGCCCTTTTTGCTCTGGCTGCCGCGGTCGGCCGTGGCGCTGAACTGGCCTTTGGTCAGGCCATAGACGCCGTTGTTCTCAACGATGTAGACCATGCGCACGCCGCGCCGCATGGCGTGGGCAAACTGGCCCAGGCCGATGCTGGCGGAGTCGCCATCGCCGCTCACACCCAGGTAGAGCAGCTCGCGGTTGGCCAGGTTGGCACCCGTCAACACGCTGGGCATGCGCCCGTGCACGGTGTTGAAGCCGTGGCTGGCGCCCAGGAAGTAGTCGGGCGTCTTGCTGCTGCAACCAATGCCCGACAACTTGGCCACTCGGTGCGGTGCGATGTCGAGTTCCCAGGCCGCTTGCACGATGGCCGCCGAGATGGCGTCGTGCCCGCAACCCGCGCACAGCGTGCTGATCTTGCCTTCGTAGTCGCGCCGCGTGTAGCCGACCTTGTTCTTGGTCAGCGTGGGGTGGTGCAGCCGGGGCTTGGCGATAAAAGTCATACGATTTTCTCCCGGCGCGGCGCAACGGCCAGCGCATGCACATGGGTGGTGATGGCCTGGGTGATGAAGCGCGCGGTGATCGGCGTGCCGTCGAAGTGCAGCACCTTGATCAACCAGGCCGGGTCAACTTCCAACTCGTTGATCAACATGCTGCGCATTTGCGCGTCACGGTTTTGCTCGACGACGAAGACATGGTCGTGGTTGGCAATGAACTCGCTCACGCATTCGGGGAACGGGAAGGCGCGCAGGCGCATGGCATCAACGTGGATGCCTTCAACGGCCAGCGCCGCCAGGGCCTCGTCCATGGCCGGCGTGGTGGAGCCGAAGTACAGCACGCCCAGGCGTGTTTTCTTGGTGGCCTTGCGTTCAAGCGGCTGTGGCACCAGGCCCGCCGCGGTGGCGAACTTTTTCAGCAGACGCTGCACGTTGTACAGGTAGTCTGGCCCGGTTTCGGAATACCGCGCATAGGGGTCGCGCGTGGTGCCGCGGGTGAAGTAGGCACCCAGCGTGGGGTGGGTGCCGGGCAGCGTGCGCCAGGGGATGCCGTCGCCGTCAACATCCTTGTAGCGGCCGAATTCCTGCCCGGCTTCCAGTTGCTCGGCGCTCATCACCTTGCCGCGGTCGAACTCGCGCGTGTCGTCCCACACAAAGGGTTTGCACAGGCGCTGGTTCATGCCGATGTCCAGGTCGGTCATCACGAACACGGGCGTCTGCAAACGATCGGCCAGGTCGAGCGCAGCGGCGGCGAATTCGAAGCATTCATGCGGGTCTTGCGGCAGCAACAGCACATGCTTGGTGTCGCCATGCGAGGCGTACGCGCTGCTCAGCAAGTCAGCCTGCTGGGTGCGCGTGGGCATGCCGGTTGAGGGGCCGCCGCGCTGCACGTCGATGATGGTTACCGGGATCTCGGCAAAGTAGGCCAGGCCGATGAATTCCGTCATCAGGCTCACGCCCGGCCCCGAGGTGGCGGTGAAGGCCCGCGCACCGTTCCAGCCCGCGCCGGTGACGATGCCAATCGACGCAATCTCGTCTTCGGCCTGGACGATGGCGAAGTTGTTCATGCCCGTGGCAGCATCGACGCGGTACTTGCGGCAGTACTTCTCAAACGCCTCGGCCACTGAAGACGTAGGCGTGATCGGGTACCAGGCGCACACCGTGGCGCCGCCGTACATGCAGCCCAGCGCGGTGGCGGCGTTGCCTTCAACGAAGATCAGGTCGCCCACCTTGTTGGCGCGCTTCACGCGCAAGCCCACGCCCGTGCCCACCGGCGGCTTCAAATGGTCAGTGGCAAAGCTGCGCCCGGCGTGCAAGGCGCGCACGTTGCTTTCGAGCAGCTTTTCCTTGCCCCGGTACTGCTCGGTGAACAGGCCTTCGATCACGGCCACGTCGACTTCCATCAGCGCCGAGATCGCCCCCAGCACCATGATGTTCTTGAACAGCGTGCGCTGGCGCGGGTCTTCGTAGGTGGCGTTGCAGATGGCGGTGACGGGCATGCCAACGACGTTGATGTCGTCACGGAACGCCGAGGCCGGCAGCGGGCGCGTGCTGTCGTAAAACAGGTAGCCGCCGGTTTCGATTTCGGCCACATCCTGCTCCCAGGTTTGCGGGTTCATGGCCACCATCATGTCGATGCCGCCGCGCCGGCCCAGCCAGCCCTGTTCACTCACCCGCACTTCGTACCAGGTGGGCAGGCCCTGGATGTTGCTGGGAAAAATGTTGCGCGGGCTCACCGGCACGCCCATGCGCAACACGGCCTTGGCGAACAACTCGTTGGCCGAGGCCGAACCCGAGCCGTTGACGTTGGCGAACTTGATGACGAAATCGTTGACGGCTTCTATGCGCTTCATGCAATGACCCCTTGCTTGGCCGGCTTGCTGTCGCGGCACGCCGGCCCGGCCATGGTGGTGAGCAGCAATAACTTCTGCATGTCCCAGGCGCCGGTTGGGCAGCGCTCGGCGCACAGCCCGCAGTGCAGGCAGACGTCTTCGTCCTTGACCATGACCCGGCTGGTTTTCAATGGCGCACTCACGTACAAGTCCTGCGTGG
>JANMYI010000250.1:0-4006 GCA_031381955.1 Burkholderiales bacterium | reverse complement strand
CGCTGGCCACCAGCACCATGAAGCGGCTGAGCGTCTGGCCCAGCGTGCACTTGGCCAGGAAGGTTTCGGCAAAGCTGTCCAGGTGGGTGATCTTCTTGTTGGCCTCGTCGGCCAACTGGTAGATGGGCAGGAAGCGCTCGTCGGCGTTGAAACTGAAGTGGCGGGCGTTGTTGTTGGCGAAGTAGTAGGTGAAGTCACGGTTGCTGACAACGAACACCTGCATGAAGCACAGCATCGTGCGCGTAAAGCCGTTGCCGGGGTCGTTCTTGTACTCGACGATCTGCTCGATGGCGCGGCGCGGGTTGATGCCCAGCGTCTTCAGCTCAATCTGCACCACCGGCACGCCGTTGATGAGCAGGATGACGTCGAAGCGGTGGTGGCTGTTGTCGGTGTTGATGCGAAGCTGGTTGACGACTTCGAACGTGTTCTTGCACCAGTCTTCGACGTTGACCAGGGTGTAGTTCAGCGGCGTGCCGTCTTCGCGGGTGAAGCTGTTGCGGGTGCGCAAAGTCTGGGCCGCGGTGAAGACGTCGGGCGTGACGATGTCTTCCAACAGCCGCTGAAACTCTTCGTCGGTGAGCTTGACCCGGTTGAGCTGCTGGAACTTTTCGCGGAAGTTCGCTTCGAGCGTGGCGCGGTCGCTGACGTCGGCGCGGTAGGCGTACTTCAGCTCCTTGAGCTTCGAGATCAGCTCGTCTTCAAGTTGGCGTTCGGACGATGTCATTGAGTGAGTAGTTGATGTCGGCGCCGGTTCCAATCCGAGCCACCGTGCCGCCCGAATACTGAGCCAGGGGCGCAAGCCAGCCTCCGGGTCACTGGCCGAGGATAACTGTAGGTTCCAACTTGCCTCGGGTACCTTGCTGCGACAGAACCCACCAGGGCCATGATCCAACAGCGATACCAGGGCGATCGAACACCAGAACGTGCACGCTGCCACCGTTCGCTGGTGGCCGGTAGTGTGCGTTCTACCTGCGGTGAAAACGTCATTGCCTCACGAGGGTAGTTGCTAAGACTTCGAACGCGCCAGACTCAGCGGTGACGCGGGCAACATTTGGGAAGTACCAGTTCCGAAGGGTCAGGTCAAGGCCAACAGTGCCCCCGCCCCACCAGAACGCAAGGTTTGCAGATTCCCTGCCAGCCGCTGCACAAACGCAAGTGGCCACGGGCCCTGGCCAAACACACCACCGTGAGCAAGTGTTGCTTGAACACTGGCCAGAGACCAAATACCCGCGTCCAATCGCCCCTTCAAGGCGGCAGCGCCGGCATCGTTGATCACCAGCGCCGCACCGTCGTCGCTGCGGCCCGTTTGCAGATAGTGCAGCCACAGCGCCAGCGCGCGTTCGAGCAAGGGCCGCTCCACACCTAGGGCCAAGCTCTCGCGTATGGCTGGCAGCCAACGCACAGGCACCTTTTGTGTGCCGTCCATGGCGATTTGCTCGGTGCGGTGGGCCAGCGCCGTGTTCTCGAAACGCCGCAACAGTGCGGCGCAATAGGCGCCCACATCAAACCCGGGTGGTGCCTGCACACAGGCGCGAAAGTCTTGCAGCATCAATCGGCGGGCAAAGCCGCCCACCAGCGGGTCGGCCATGGCTTGGGCCACACTGGCCAGGCCGCGCAACTGGCCGGCATAGGCAATGGCCGAGTGCGTGCCGTTGAGCAGACGCAACTTCATCTCCTGGTAGGGCCGCACATCGCTCGTCAACACGGCACCGGCATCCTCCCAGGCCGGCCGCGGGCCGCTGAACCGGTTTTCGATGACCCATTGCGTGAACGGCTCGCAAACGATGGCCGCTTCATCGCGCAGGCCCAGGTGCCGTTCGGCCAAGGCTAACGATTCAGGTGTGGCGGCGGGAACGATGCGGTCGACCATGCTGTCGGGCATGGCGACTTCATGTTCGATGCGGCGCGCCACCTCGCCATTTGTTTGCCGTGCAAACTGCACCAGCACGCGCTTGAGCGCATCGCCATTGCCGGCCATGTTGTCGCAGCTCAGCAAGGTGATGGGCGCGCCCGCCGGCCGCAGCGCCAGGCCGGCGGCCAGCACGCCCAGGGTGCTGCGCGGCGATTGGGAGTGCGCCAGATCGTGCTGCACATCGGCGTCAGTCAGGTCGAGGTCGCCTGTTGCCGCGTGGCGGCCGTAGCCCTTTTCGGTGACGGTGAGCGTCACCACGGCGGTCAACGGGTGCGCCAACGCCGCCAGCACCTGGCCCAGTTGCGACGGCGCATGCAAGGTCTGGCGCAACACGCCGACGACCTGCGTGCTGACGCGGTGGCCATGCTGTCCGGTCACCGAATAGAGCTGGTCTTGCGCGCCCAGCAGCGCGGGCACGCGCGCATCGCGCAGGCTCACGCCGGTGATGCCCCAGCGCATGTCGCCCGCGGCAACCGCGGCCTCGGTGTACAGCGCCACATGAGCCCGGGCAAAGGCACCCAGGCCGAGGTGGACGATGCCGGTGCGCAGCGCGCTGCGGTCATACGCGGGCACCTGGTGCGCGCCGGGCGCAAGCTGCAACAGGCCGCGGGTGCAAAGCAAGGTCATGTTGGTCGCACAATGTTTCGATGCCGGCATGCTGCCATGCCGCCGATCGTCTGTGCCACCTCTGCCACCCTGTGCCTACCCGGATCACGCCCTTGAAGATCACCCAACTCAAGACCATCGTCACCTGCCCGGGGCGCAACTTCGTCACCGTGAAGGTCAGCACCGATCAAGGCCTGCACGGCCTGGGTGACGCCACGCTGAACGGCCGCGAACTCGCCGTCGTGGCCTACCTGGAAGAACATGTCTTCCCCTGCCTGCTGGGGCGTGAAGCCGGGCAGATCGAAGACATCTGGCAGTACCTGTACCGCGGGGCCTACTGGCGCCGCGGGCCGGTGACCATGACCGCCATTGCCGCCATCGACATGGCGCTGTGGGACTTGCTGGGCAAACGCGCCGGCCTGCCCGTTTACCAGTTGCTGGGCGGCAAGAGCCGGCGTGGCGTGATGGTCTATGGCCACGCCAACGGGCGCGACCACAACGAAGCCATCGAGGCCGTGCACAAGCACATCGAGCAGGGCTACCAGGCCGTGCGCGTGCAGTCCGGCGTGCCGGGGCTGGCCAAGACTTATGGCGTGGGCAAGGGCACGGGCTTTTATGAGCCGGCCGAAAAAGGCCTGCCGCCCGAAGAGCCCTGGGACACCGCGCTGTACCTGCGCCACACGCCCGAGCTGTTCCGCAAGGTGCGCGACGCCGTGGGGCCCGACGTGCATTTGCTGCACGACGCGCACCACCGGCTCACGCCCATCGAGGCCGCGCGTTTGGGCAAGGAACTGGAACCTCACAAGCTGTTCTGGCTGGAAGACGCCACGCCGGCCGAAAACCAGGAGTCGTTTCGCCTGATTCGCCAGCACACCACTACGCCGTTGGCGGTGGGCGAGGTGTTCAACTCGATCTACGACTGCAAGGAGCTGATCCGCGAGCAGCTCATCGACTACATCCGCGCCACCGTGGCGCATGCGGGCGGCATCACCCACCTGCGCCGCATTGCCGACTATGCCGCGCTGTACCAGGTGCGCACCGGCTGCCACGGTGCCACCGATTTGTCGCCCGTGAGCATGGCCGCAGCGGTGAACTTCGGCCTGTGGGTGCCCAACTTCGGCATCCAGGAATTGATGCCGCATTCGGCGCTGACCGATGAAGTCTTTCCGCACCACTATCGCTTTGAAGGCGGCAGCCTGGTGCTGGATGACGTGCCCGGCCTGGGCGTGGAGATCGACGAAACCCTGGCCGCCAAGTACCCCTACGAGCGCGCCTACCTGCCCGTGGCCCGGCTGGCTGATGGCTCGATGTGGAACTGGTAGCGCCGGTTTAACGTATGACGAAACTGTTTGACATCGTGGCCCTGGGTGAAGCCATGGTCGAGTTCAACCAAGCCGGGGCGGCGGGCGGCCGCACCTACCTGCAAGGCTTTGGCGGCGACACCAGCAATGCGCTGATCGCAGCCTGTCGCCAGGGTGCGCGCGGCGC
>JANMYI010000244.1:0-10138 GCA_031381955.1 Burkholderiales bacterium | reverse complement strand
CATCACGGTGCTGGTGACGCCGTCAGTGCCGGTCATGGTCAAGGCCGTCACGCGGCCGTAGGCATCGATGCTGGCGTTGCGCGTGATGCCCAGCGCGACACTTTGGGTGCGCTTGCGATAGGTGGGGTGCCAGGTGGCTTGGGCACTGAGCGCGGTGGCCGTGCCAGCCGCGCGGGTCACGCTCAATGCACGAACCCGTGTATCAGTGGAAAGATGACGGACCTCACCAGTGCGACTGACCACTTGCACTGGGTTGCCGCTGGCGTTGTAGCTGTAGGTCCAGCCCGTGGCCGGGCTGTCGGCGGTGGCGCCGGTTTGCAGGCTGGTGAGCACCTTTCTGGCCCCGGCATAGCCGAAAGTGCGGGTGCGCTGCGTGCCGCGCGCATCGGTCGTGACCACGGTGTCGCCGTAGTACGCCGCATCCACCCGGTTGATGCCCGTACCGTAGTAGCCCATGTTGGGCCGGCCCAGGCTGTCGTAGCCCCACGTCAGGCGGCGTCTGCCGCTTTCATCCACCACACCGGTTAACGCATTGGGGTAACTTGGGTTCTCGTACTTGTACTGGCGCACTGTGTTGTCGGTAAAGGTGACGCTGGCCAGGTTGCTTTGGGCGTCATAGTTGTAGTTCAACCGTCTGCCATCGGGCAGGATGATCTGGGCCACTCGCCAAGCGCCGTCGTAGCCGAAGATCAGCGTACGCCCGAACGGGTTGGACACCCGCCACAACTGGGCGCCGCTGTATTCAAGCGTGGTCACCTTTCCAGCTGAGCCCAGGCTGAGCAGCTTGCCACTGCTGCCGTACAGCTCGATCTGGTCGCGGTGGTTCACGTATTGCCAGCCCCCGCCCGCCACTGTGTTGAGCGTGCCACCAGGCAGTGCGGAAACCCAGGCGCTGCCGTTGTAGGTGTAGTCGAGCATGCGGCCGTTGGCACGGTGCAGGCGCAGTTGCGTGCCGGAGATGACTTGCACCGTGCGGTCGTAGTAGCTGCGCCAGCCGGTGCCCATAGGCAGCGTCACCTGTGCAGGGTGCGCGGCAAGGTTGCTGTGGTAGACGCGGGCGATTCGCAACGGCGCAGCACCAAGGCCCAGGTAGTCGACTTGAACGTGGCGTTTATCGGCCATGCGCAGGTCGATGGGATCGGACATGTAGTGTTCCATTTCAGGGCTGTGGCCACCGCCACCACCGCCGCTGTAACTGGATTGCATGCCGCTGAAGGCGTCAAATGTTTCCACCGCCGCACCGTCGAATGCCGCGTCCAGGCCACCCGCCATGTCGCCATCGTGGCCACTGCCGTCCGTGCCACCCGGGTCGGAGGCAGCGGCACCGCCATCGCCGTAGTCCCCGCCGTCGATACCGGTTTCGTCACCGGCCGCACCTTCGTCAGACCCCGGGGCTTCGTCATCGGTGCTTTGATCGTCGTCGGCATCATCATCATCAGGAGGCTCGTCGTCCTCGCTGTTGTCCAGTGGCGCCTCGCAGCTTGCGCTACCTTCGCCTGAATCTTGCGCCAATGCAGGCAGGTGCAAAACTGTTGCCGTGGGCGCGATGAGCGCTTGAATGATCAACGCAATGAGTGCTCGCGTCGCAATGCGCTTTCGTGGCCGCGGTTGCTCGGGGGGGGGGCGAGTGCAGCAGCGAAACGTGACCTTGAACAGGTTTCATGATCATCCCCCTCTTTGGATTTGACTGAGCTTTGGTGTGGAATGTCGGTTAACTAATCGCTTCAGTCAAATACGTGCAAACCCTGAACCTGGCGTTCAAGTGGACAACTGAGATTTGACGTGACCTTCATGCCGATCAACCCAACTGCATGGACAATTCTTGGCGCCGAGGGGCAAGTTGACGCTGCGTTGAGCGCGACCTTGTCAGGGGCGTGCTTCGTGTTCAGCGCGGCGCAAGCCAAGGCTACGACAGCCAGCCGCTCGGTGAAGCTGTGTAAAGCTGCTTGAAGCCAGTCATCGCCGCCACCATGCGCGCCGTTGCTCAGCCACCTTGATGCACGGAGCGCAACCATGAATCGAACCCAGCCTCGCCTGGCCACCCTGGCGCTTGCATTGATGGCAGGCCTGCTCGCTGCGGGCTGCGTGCTCGTGCCGGCCCGCGGGGGCTACTACGGTGGCGCGCCGGCCGACGGCGGCTACTACAGCGGTGGCCCGGTGGCCGTGGCGCCGCCGCCCGTGCAAGCTGAGGTGATCACCGTGGCCCCCGGAACAGGGTACTTATGGATCGGCGGCTTCTGGAACTGGGTCGGCCACCGCCATGTGTGGGTGGGTGGGCATTGGGCCCAGCACCGGCCGGGCCACCAGTGGGTGCCGCATCAGTGGCACCGCGACGGCCCCGGTTGGCGCGCCGCGCCGGGGCATTGGCGGCGGCACTGAGCGGTTCACTTTTGCTGGGGTGATGCTGGGGCGGCGCAGGCTTGGGTTCCGCAAACGCCTGGTGCGCAACCGCGTGGCGGCGCCATCGCGCTCCTGCGCCACTTGACCGCCGTTGCCTCAACTGGCCCGTTGCAGCAGCGCCGCGCGCACCAGTGCGGTTTGCCGGCGTGACACGGCGAGCCATTCGTTAACCGGTGCCACGCTGACCGCCCAACCTTCATGGCCGGGCTCATCGGGCAGCGCGCGGCGTTCAAGTACGCGCACCGCGCCGGCAGCCACCAGGGCGTTGCGGTGGATGCGGATGAAGGCTGGGCCCAGGCGTTGTTCCAGGTCGCTCAGCGCATCGTCCAGCACATAGCGGTGCTGCGCCGTGCGCAGGGTGACGTACTTGGCCTCGGCCCTCAGGTACAGCACCTCGCGCACGGCAATGCGCAACACGCGGCCGCGGTCGCTCACCACCAAGGCCTGCTCGGTTGCAGATGCCAGCGCGGCCGTCTGCAGGGCCCGCGCGCGCTGCGCCACACGCTGCAAGGCAGCTTGCAAGCGTTCGGCGCGAACCGGCTTGGTGAGGTAGTCCACTGCGTCCAGCTCGAAGGCCTGCAGCGCATGCTGGGCATGGGCGGTGACGAAGACGATGGCCGGCGCCGGCAGCAACGCGCGCAGGCCTTGCGCCAGTTGCAAGCCGCTGGCGCCGGGCAAGCCGATGTCGAGCAACATCACCTCAGGCTTGAGCTCGCGCGCCGCGGCCAGCGCGCTGGGGGCGTCGGCCGCCTGCCCCACCACGTGCGCCGCGGGGGCGTGACAAGCCAATAACAAACTGCACAGGCGCTGGCGCGCCAGGGGTTCGTCATCCACCACCACCACCCTCAGCGCAGCAGGCGGTGGCGCGTTCACAGCGGCACCACGATGCGCGCCCGAACCAGCTCGCCTTCGCGCCACACGTCGAGCTGCCCGGCCACGTCGTGCAGCAGGCGCAGACGCTCGGCCACGTTGGCCAGGGCCAGGCCCATGCCCGGGTTGGAAGCATCGCCGGGCACGGTGTTGCTCACCAGCAAAACGGCCTGGCCGCGTCGCACGCTGGCCTGCACCCACACTTGCGCGCCGCTGGCCGAGGGTTCGACACCATGGCGCACCGCGTTCTCAACCAAGGGCTGCAGCACCAGCGGCGGCAGCCGGGCGAGACCCGCCTTGGGGTCGATGTCCCAACTGATCTTCAAACGGCTGCCGTAGCGCAGTTGCTCGATGGCCAGGTAGCGCTGGGCCAGGGCGATTTCTTCATCCAGCGACACCGACGCGCCGCCTTCACTCAAGGCCACGCGGAACAGTTCGGCCAGGTCTTCCAGCAAGCGTTCGGCCTGGGCCGGGTTGATGCGCACCAGGGCGATGGCCGTGTTCAGCGCGTTGAACAGGAAGTGCGGGCGGATGCGCGATTGCAGCTCGGCCAGGCGCACCCGGGCATCGCTGGGTTGCCACAACCGCGCGCGCAGTTCCAGCCAGCCGCCGGCCAGGCCGGCCAGGCCGGCACCGGCCAGCGGCACGCCCGCCCATTGCCAGGGGCCGGGTGCCTGCACCAGGCCCAGCGCCCATAGCGGCGCCCAGGCCAGCAACGCGGCCGCGGCACCCAGGGCCAGCAGCACGCCGCCGCGAGCCGGGCCGTCCTGTGCAGCCAGGTGTTTCTTGAACGAACACACCGCGGCCAGCCACAGCAGCGTGGCGCACAGGCCGGTGAACCCGGCTGCGGCGGCCAGGGCCAGCCAATCGGCCGCACTGCGCGCCACCAGCAGCACGCCCACCGCCAGCACCGCTTGCACCGCCAGCAGCACGCGCAGCGCCAGGGCGCTGCTGCACACATCGAGCGCGGCCAGCGCCAGCGCGGCTTGCTGCTCGCGCTGGCCGTGCAGGGGGTCGAAGGCGGTGGCAGCGAACGTGGTGGACAAGCCATCGGCCGCGCGCGTGCTGTGCGGCCACAGGCTGGGCGCGCGCGTGCTGGCCATGTCGCTCGGCGCGAAGTCAGGGTCCAGCGGGTCGGGGCGTTGGCTCAAGCGGGTGGCCGGGATGCAAGAAGGGCATGTCGATAATACGTGCCCCCTTGCCCGTGATGCTGCGCGATGGCGCGCCTGTGCCGATGTCTGACAACCCTTTAGAAAACAAAGCCCAGGCCTGGTCAGCGCTGTTCACCGAGCCTATGAGCGAGCTGGTGAAGCGCTACACCGCCAGCGTCAGCTTCGACCAGCGGTTATGGCGCGCCGACATTGCCGGCAGCCTGGCACATGCCGAGATGCTGGCGCACCAAGGCATCATTGCCGCGCAAGATTTGGCTGACATTCAGCGCGGCCTGGGCCAGATCAGCGCCGACATCGAAGCCGGCCGCTTCGAGTGGAAGCTCGACCTGGAAGATGTGCACCTGAACATCGAAGCGCGGCTGACGCAACTGGTGGGCGATGCCGGAAAAAGGCTGCACACCGGCCGCTCGCGCAACGACCAGGTGGCCACCGACGTGCGGTTGTGGCTGCGCGATGAGATCGACACCCTGGCCCCGCTGCTCACCGCCATGCAGCGTGCCCTGGTGGAACTGGCGGCCCAGCATGCCGACACCGTGATGCCCGGCTTCACGCATTTGCAGGTGGCCCAGCCGGTGAGCTTTGCCCACCACCTGCTGGCCTATGTGGAAATGTTCGCGCGCGACGCTGAACGCCTGGCGCAGGTGCGCGCGCGCACCAAACAACTGCCGCTGGGCGCGGCGGCGCTGGCCGGCACCAGCTACCCGCTCGACCGTGAGCGTGTCGCACGCAGCTTGAAGTTTGAAGGCCTGTGCCAGAACAGCCTCGACGCCGTGAGCGACCGCGACTTCGCCATCGAATTCACCAGCTTCGCCGCCATCAGCATGGTGCACGTCTCGCGCCTGGCCGAAGAGCTGGTGCTGTGGATGAGCCAGAACTTCGGCTTCATCGACCTGGCAGACCGTTACTGCACCGGCTCGTCGATCATGCCGCAGAAGCGCAACCCCGACGTGGCCGAACTGGCGCGCGGCAAGACCGGCCGCGTGGTGGGCCACTTGATGGGCCTCATCACCTTGATGAAGGGCCAGCCGCTGACCTACAACAAAGACAACCAGGAAGACAAGGAGCCGTTGTTCGACACCGTGGACACGCTGCGCGACACGCTGCGCATCATGGCCGAGATGGTGGCCGGCATCGTGGTCAAGCCCGAGGCCATGGAACGCGCGGTGATGAAGGGCCACGCCACCGCCACCGACCTGGCTGACTACCTGGTGAAGAAGGGCCTGCCGTTTCGTGACGCGCATGAAACCGTGGCGCATGCGGTGCGCGTGGCGTCGCAACAGCAACTCGACTTGAGCGCCCTGCCCCTGGCCACGCTGCGCGGCTTTCATGCCGCCATTGATGAAGATGTTTTTGCCGTGCTCACGCCGCGCGGCTCGCTCAATGCCCGCAACACCCTGGGCGGCACGGCGCCGGCACAAGTGCTGGCGCAAGTGGCGCGGCACCGCGCACGGCTGGGCTGACCGCCACACGAACATCACCACAAGGAAACGAGACATGGCCAAAGACTTCACCGCAATGGAAGACTCCAACCCCAGCGCCAACGCCAGCATCCATGAGGTCTCCTTGCCCGAACGCCGGCAGTTGCTGCAAGGCAGCGTGGGCGTGTTGGCTGGTGCCCTGTTCGCGCCGCTGCTGGCCGGTGTGGGTGGCTGTGCCACCGCGCAAGGCAGCGGCCCCAAACTCGGCTTCAAGGCCATCCCGCCCGGCATGGGCGATGCGCTGGTGGTGCCCGAAGGCTATGTGGCCGAAGCCCTGGCCGCCTGGGGCGAGCCGGTGGGCATGGCCGGGGCCATGCCGGCCTGGCGCGACGACGGCAGCAACAGCGCTGCCGACCAGGCAGTGCAGATGGGCATGCACCACGACGGCCTGCACTTCTACCCCTTGGCCGGCAGCAGCGCGCGCGGCCTGTTGGTGATGAACCATGAATACCCCGACGACGGCCTGCTGCACCCCGACGGCATGCAGACCTGGACGGCGGACAAGGTGCTGAAGTGCCAGAACGCGCACGGCGTGGCGGTGATTGAAGTGGAGCTGAAAGACGGCCGCTGGCAGATGGTGCGGCCCAGCCGCTACGCCCGCCGCTTCACCGCCAACACGCCGTTCGCCGTGCAAGGCCCGGCCGCCGGCCATGCGCTGATGCGCACCGCGGCCGACCCGGCCGGGCGCACCGTGCTGGGCACGCTGAACAACTGCGCCAGCGGCATGACGCCTTGGGGCACCTACCTGTCGGGCGAAGAGAACTTCATCAACTACTTCAGCGCCGGCGACACGCCCGACGCCCACCAACGCCGCTGGGGCGCGCGCAAGACCGCCTTCTTTCGCTGGCCCGAACATGACGCGCGCTTCGATGCGACGAAGAACCCGAACGAGTTGAACCGCTTTGGTTGGGTGGTGGAAATCGACCCGATGAACCCGGCCAGCACGCCCGTCAAACGCACAGCCCTGGGCCGCGCGGCGCATGAAGGCGCCTGGGTGGCCACCACGCGCGACAACCGCGCCGTGGTCTATTCCGGTGAAGACGCGCGCTTCGAGTACATCTACAAATTCATCAGCCGCGACCGCATTGCGCCGGGCGGCGGCGCCGCCAACCGCGAGTTGCTCGACCACGGCACGCTGTACGTGGCGCGTTTTGATGCCGACGGCAGCGGCCGCTGGCTGCCCATGGCGCAGGGCCAGGGCCCGCTGACCGGCCACAACGGCTTTGCCGACCAGGGCGACGTGGTCATCAAGAGCCGCCAGGCCAGCGACTTGCTGGGTGCGACCAAGATGGACCGGCCCGAATGGCTGGCCATCGACCAGGCCAACCTCACGGTGTTTTGCACCCTCACCAACAACAGCGCGCGCGGCGCCAAAGACATGCCGGGGATTGACGCCGCCAACCCGCGCGCCAACAACGTGATGGGTGGCGTGATCCGCTGGAAGGAGCGCGTGGACTTCGACGCCCTGGCCTTCGACTGGAACCACCTGGTGCTGGCCGGTGACCCGGCTAACGATCGACCCGAGGCAAAGGGCAACGTGAAGGGCGACATCTTTGCCTGCCCCGACGGCGTGGTGTTTGATGCCCGCGGCGTGTTGTGGCTCCAGACCGATGCCCATGCCAGCCAGATGTACAAGGGCGAGCTGCGCCACATCGGCAACAACCAGATGCTGGCCTGCGACCTGGCCACCGGCGAGATCCGCCGCTTCCTCACCGGGCCCACCAACTGCGAGATCACCGGCGCCACCTTCACGCCCGACATGCGCAGCGTGTTCATCAACGTGCAGCACCCCGGCGAGACGCCCAGCGACCGCAGCGACCCGGCCGAGCCGGGCAAGTTCTCGCGCTGGCCTGATTTCAAACCCGGCGGGCGGCCACGCTCGGCCACGGTGGCCATCCGGCGCAAGGATGGCGGTGTGATCGGCAGTTGAGGCTGGGGGCTAACGAATGACCCAAGCCACGAGCTGGCGTTCAACATAGTCGCCATTCGCCACGCCCGGGCACAGCGCGGCGTTGCAGGCGCTCACCGTGACCCGATAGGTGAAGCGCGTGGCCGCAGCCTCGGTGTGGGTGCCGCTGAGCGTGCAGCGCACGGTGGCGCGGTAGCTGGCCAGGGTGGCCGGCAGCACGAGAGTCTGCAATGCCGGGCACACCGCCACCGGCGTGCGCGTGATCTGAAAGCGTGCCCATTCCATGCCGGCCTGGGCCGCCTGGTCGGCGCGGGCCAGCGAAATCTCTTGCGCCAGGCTGCTGTGAATGCCGCCCACCAGGCTCACGCCAAAGGCGCTCAGGCTGCCCAGCAACACCAGCGCGGCAATCACCAACACGCCGGAAACGCCGCGCTGGCGTGCTCGGCAGGATTGGCGTGCGGCGGCTCGCATCACGGCTCCAACACTGGCGCGGTGAGCACCAGGTCGGTGAGGTCGGGCACCACGCCGCCAGAGGCCATGCGCATGAAGCGCAGGCTCAATTGCACCAGGCCGCCGCGGCTGCTGGCACCCAGCGGCGTGTAGGCAAAGCTGCACGCCACCACGCCGTTGGCCAGCGGCGCACTTTGCGCGCCACCAAACGCCACCGGTTGCACCGCGCTGATGGCATAGCCGTCGTAGCGGGTGAGCAGCCTGGTGGCCGGGTTGCATTCGTAGGTGACCGGGCCCGAGACGATGTAGACATGGCCGCTGGCCGCCACCGTGGGAAAACTCTTTGCCGTGATGTCCAGCCGCTGGCCGCCGGCCACGGTGGCCAGCGCCGTGAGCCGGCTCTTGATGCCCGTGGCCACCACCACCGCGCCGCCGGTGTAGGGGTTGCCCACGGCGCCGGTGGCGGTGAGCGGGTTCACCACCACCCAGTCGGCGCCCACTGCCGGCGGGTCGCCCACCAGCGGGCCCAGCGTGGTGAAGCAGCGCTCGGTGCAGGCCGGCTCAAGTGAATCGTTGTTGCCCGCTGCCGCGCACACGGCGGGGCACACCTGTGCCGCCCCCGAAGCGCCGGCACGGTGGCGGCCTTCGGCGCGCACCTCCAGAAATTCAAGAAACTGTCGCGCACCCACGCTGCGCAGGCGCACGCTGTTGGGCAAGGCGCGGGCCAGGTCGGCGTTCAGGCGGGTTTGCACGGTGTCCAGCTCGCGGCTCACCTCCACCCGCGCCTGGGCTTCCAGGTAGGCGCCCACCGGCATGCGCAGCATGGGCACCGCGGCCATCGCCATCAGGCTGAGCAGGGTGATGGAGACGATCATCTCCACCAGCGTGAAGCCGCCCATCCGCTCGAATGGAAGGTTAGATTCGGTTCGGCGCATGGCGCACCTTCAGCCCTTCAAGCACGATGCCGCCCGAGGCCGGGCACAACACGCTGACGACCACGCGCAACACTTGCGGCCGGCCGAAGGCGTCGATGGCGGCAATGCCGGTCAGCGCCTGCGCGGCCATGGCCACGCTGGCCGTGCAGCCCACCAGCGCACTGCCGGGCGAGTTCAGCACGGTGCCCGCCGCGTCGCAAATGCCGGCACAGCCCGGGCCGGGCATGGTGTAGGCCTGGTAGTCACTGACGCCATCAAACCGGTTGGCCGCGTTGGTGCGCGTTTCACCGGCCTCTGGGCCCAGGGCATCCACCACGGCGCAGGCGCCGGCATTGGCGGCGGTGGTGGCGTTGGCACTGTTGGGCTCGCAATAGGTGAAGGGCATGCTGCGCACTTCGGCCAGCAGCGCCTGGGCCACGCTCAAGGCCTGGCGGTCGCGCAGCGCTTGCGCGCTTTGCGCCGAGAAGCGGCCAAACAGCAGCATGAACGAGCCGGCCGTGCTGCCCAGCAGCACGATGAGCACCAGCACGTCGATCAGCGTGAAGCCGCGTTGCGCGCGGCCACCGCCCCTACTGCACGATGCCGGTTTCACGACTGACATTGAGCGTGAACACGCCGACCAGCACAACCTGGTTCGCATTGGGCACGGGTTGGCCGCGGGCGTTGAAGCGCACTTGCGCCACCCCGGCCACCGGCACGCCGCTGGGCACGGGAATGACGAAGGCGTTGCTGGCCGAAGGCTCTTGCACCGGCAGGGCCGGCGCGCAGCCTGCGGCCGTGGTGTACACGGCGCTGGCCTGGGCTGGGGTGATGAGCACGCACACATCGCGTTGCTGCACTATCGCCAGCTTGCGTGAATGGTCGAGCATGCCCTTTAACTGATCACGAAAGCCACGTTCGCGCAGGGCGTTGCGGTCGGTCAGC